>MWAR01000371.1 GCA_002068715.1 bacterium ADurb.Bin374 | reverse complement strand
GGCAAGGTCAACCAGAACGCGATCACCGACTGGGCCTGCGCGGCTCTCCAGGCATACGCGGCTCTCGAAGGCGCCGCCCTGAACGCAAAGATCAACTGCGGCGGCACGGGCGACCCAGCTTACGAAGCGGATGTCCGCGAAAACCTGCGCGTGTGGCTCGACGAAGGCCGACGGCTCATGGAATCGGTGCGGGACCGCATTCATTCGGGGCTCGACGCGACGAACTGACGGAGAAGCCTTTTTTTCGAAAATTCATTCTGATATAATCATATTAAATATATTTTGTCACACACCATAATGTCCGCAATCATGAGCACTTCGGGCCGAGTCCCTGCAACGTCACGAAGCATCTGTCCCGAGAACGAACGGGCCGACGATTCCAGGCGGCACGCCGTCGCGAACGGATGAAATACAAGCCGCGACTGGATTTCGACGCGGGAATGGCACGCGTCGAGAAACTGTATGCCCTGATGGATCCCTGCCGGCTCTGTCCACGCGAGTGCGGGGCGCGGAGACGCGCCGGGGAAACGGGATTCTGCGGTGCGGGCCCCGTGCTGAAGCTCGCTTCCTGGAACGCACATCATGGGGAGGAACCGCCGATTTCCGGCACGCACGGCTCGGGAACCCTCTTCACATCGCATTGCACGCTTGGTTGCATCTTCTGCCAGAATTTCCCTTTTTCGCAGCTTCACAACGGCGAGGAAATCCCGCCCGACAGGCTCGTGAAGATCCTGACGCAACTTTCGCGACGCGGCGTCCACAATTTCAACCTCGTCACCCCTGCCCATTTCGCGCCGCACCTGCTGGAAGGCATTCTCCGGGCACGCGAGACGGCGCTTCCTCTGCCCATCGTCTACAACACGTCAGGCTACGAACGCCTGGAAGTCCTGGAACTGCTCGACGGTCTGGTCGACATCTGGCTCCCGGACATCAAATACGCGGACAACGAGATCGCGCTGAAATTTTCCCGCTGCGCCGATTACGTCGAGCATAATCGAGCGGCACTGAAGGCGATGTTCCGGATGACGGGCGGCGGAAAACTGGAACTGGATGACGACGGGCTCGCGACAGCAGGAATGATCATACGGCATCTGGTGCTTCCCGAGCGCCTTTCCGGCACGAAAGCATCGTTCGAGTGGCTGAAATCCGAGCTCGGAACCGGAGTTCACATCAGTCTCATGTGCCAGTTTTTCCCGGCGTTCAAATCGCACGACATTCCGCCGCTCGACCGGGGAATCACCCACGACGAGTATCTCGAAGCAATCGAAACCGTCGAACGTCTTGGCTTCGAGAACGTTCTCGCCCAGGATCCGGAAGAGCACGGCGGCGCATGAGGCGGTGTTTGAAGGGCGGGCGCGTCATTCATATAGTTTTCTGTTGCGGCGACTCTCTTCTGCGTGTATACTTTCCGCGCGAGTTTCTACTCTGAAGTTCTCTACCTTTCAGGAGGCTTGAATGTCTGGTCATAATAAATGGGCCAAGGTGAAGCATGTAAAGGGCAAGCTGGACGCGATTCGCGGGCGCCTCTTCACCAAGATCATCAAGGAAATCACCATTGCGGCGCGCAACGGTGGCGGCGATCCGGACAGCAACCCGAAGCTTCGGGCTGCCATCCAGACCGCGAAGGACGCCAACATGCCCCGCGACAATGTCGACCGCGCCGTGAAAAAGGGCACGGGTGAACTGGAAGGTGTGAGCTACGAAGAAATCACCTATGAGGGCTATGCCCCCGGTGGAATAGCCATTCTCGTCCGCACCCTCACCGACAACAAGAACCGCACCGTCGCTGAAGTGCAGAAGATCTTCAGCAAGGGTGGCGGCAACATGGGCACCCCCGGCTGCGTCTCGTTCATGTTCGAGAACAAGGGTTTCTTCTTCATCTCGAAGGAAGAGAACCCGAAAGCCTCCGAGGACAGCCTGATGGAAATCGTTCTCGACACCGGCTGCGACGACCTCAAGGACGTCGGCGACGGCTTCGAGATCTACTGTAACCCCGCATCCTTCCTCGATATCCGGCCGAAGCTGGAAGAGAAGGGTCTCAAGATCAGCGAAGCCCAGGTTTCGATGATTCCCAAGACCACCGTGAAGGTCTCCAGCGGCGATGCGCCGAAGGTCATCAAGCTGATCGATCAGTTCGAAGAGCACGATGACGTTCAGAACGTCTACCACAACGCCGACATCGCCGACGCCGATCTCGAGGCTGCGGCCGCCGAGTAAGCTGGTTCCGAAACGAACGGCGCGGGTTTTCCGCAAGGAAGACCCGCGCTGTCTTTCTAAAGAAAGATTCATCACAGAGACACTGAGATACTTTATATATGTGTATTATGTTTTTCCTGTGTCGTTGTGTCTGGCATTTCGAATGTTAGATTTCACCTCGGGCTTCGGAGACGTAAAGGAAGATTTTTTCAAACTCTGTGCCTCTGTGCCTCTGTGGTAAAACGTTCTTCATCTCTGGTGTTTGCTTCGGAAATTTGTATTGAGGGATGCTCGGTATGATTGAAACGTTGCGGGGGAAGTTGGCAGCGAAGTTTCCGCACAAGGTCGTCGTCGACTGGAACGGCCTCGCCTTCGAGGTCCTCGTTCCCTTCACGACGTCGAAAGCTCTCGCCGAGCCCGGCGAAACGGTGACGCTCCAGTGCCATCTTCACTGGCGCGAAGAAGGACCGCAGCTGTTCGGCTTCGCCTCGGAAGACGAGCGGGCGTTTTTCCGGCTTCTGACCCGCGTGAACAAGATCGGTCCGAAACTGGCCGTGAACATCATGTCTGCCGCATCGGTCGACAAACTCGTCGAAATGATCATGAGCGAAGACGTGCGAGGCCTGACCTCCCTGAAGGGGGTCGGGCAAAAGCTGGCATCGAGGCTCGTCATAGAACTGAAGGAAAATGTCGCGAAGCTCGGCATCGGCGGAAGTGAATCCGCCCTTGCGCGCGCGGCCGCCGGGCAGCTGTCGGCCGGCGCAAAACTCGCCTGCGAGCGCGATGCGCGCGACGCTCTCGAGAACCTCGGATATACCGGCAAGGAAATCGACCGCGCCATCCGCGATGTTTCGGCGACTCTTCCGCCGGATGCCGATCTGCAGGCCGTCGTCGAAGCCGTGCTGAGATTCTTCGCCTGAAGCCATGCGCAAACGCACGAAACATGCCGACCCGATCCTGCCTCCGGACGCGCCGTTCCCGGATGAAGAACCGATCGGGGCGGAAGCCGTCGAGCCGTCGGTTCTGACGCCGAAGCCGATCGCCGAAGACGATGTCATCCTGCCGACCCTGCGGCCGAAGAAGTTCGACGAGTTCGTCGGGCAACGCGAGATCGTCGAAAAACTCAGAGTCTTCATCTCCGCCGCGAAGCAACGCGGCGAGCCGCTCGATCACACGCTTCTCCTCGGCCCACCGGGCCTGGGAAAAACGACGCTCGCTAACGTGATCGCCGCCGAGATGGGCGTGCAGATCCGCATCACGTCCGGCCCGGTTCTGACCCGCGCCGGCGACGTCGCCGCGCTGCTGACGGGGCTGCGGGCGGGCGACGTGCTGTTCATCGACGAGATTCACCGGCTCAGCAAAACCGTCGAAGAGGTTCTGTATCCCGCCATGGAGGATTATCACTTCGACGTACTTGTCGGAAAGGGCCCGACGGCCAGAAGTCTGCGCCTGAAAGTCCAGCCGTTCACCCTGGTGGGAGCCACGACGAGAGAAGGTGACGTCGCCGCGCCGCTCAGGGGACGGTTCGGGGTTGTATCACGTATCGATTACTATTCAACCGAGGAGCTGACGGCTCTTCTTCATACCGTTTCGAAGCGACTCTCCTACCCCGTCGACAATGATGCGGCCGTCGAGATCGCAAAGCGCGCACGCGGCACGCCGCGCGTCGCGATCCGTCTGTTCAAGCGAATGCGCGATTTCGCCCAGGTGGAAAAACAGCCGACGATAGACACGGAAACGGTCACCCGGGGGATGTCCCTTCTCAAAGTCGACCGGCTAGGCCTGGATTATGTAGACAGGCGTATACTCGAAGTGCTTCTTCGTCGGTTCGACGGCGGTCCGGTGAGTCTCGACACGCTGGCCGTCTCCGTCGGTGAAGAGCCCGACACGCTGTATGACGTGTATGAATCGTTTCTGATCCAAATCGGATTTCTTGCCCGCACCAACAGGGGCCGCGTAGCCACGAGACATGCCTGGGAATACATGGGCCTCCGACCACCGGCCGCGCTTCCGATGGATTCCCAACCGCGCCTTTTCGACGGCGACTGAAACGGTATTTATCCGACATTCGGCGTTCAACGATCATATTGCGGGGGAGAACCCGATTCTGCTACAATTTCCACGATCATACCGCAGTTCGCGAACGGTCGGCACCCAGCCCGTTCGCCCGGAGGACTCATGAGCAGACCCATTTCCTTCCGTCTGGTGTTCGTCGTCGTCGCATGTGCGGTTTCCCTGCTGCTTGCGGGTTGCGGCGGGGGCGGCAGCGGTGCGGGCATCGCGCCCGTCG
>MWAR01000370.1 GCA_002068715.1 bacterium ADurb.Bin374 | reverse complement strand
ATTTTTGACTCGGCGGATGTTCCGTGCTACGTTGAAAGTCAGCCCTTTTCCGGTCGGGAAATGTAACGAGTATGGGCTCCTCATATGAGGGCCGCTCCCGGGATGCCGGAACATCGAAAAAATTGAGTATGGAGTAGCACGGGATGCAACACAGGTCATCGCGCTTTTTCACGCTGCTGATCATCGTTTCGTTCGTATTCCTGTTTCAAGCCTCTTCCCTTTGTTTGGCTTCATCCTCCTCCTCCCTGGCTGCCGGCCATCACAAAGAAGATGCGCAGCTGAGCGTGACCTTCCTGGACGTTGGACAGGGCGATGCCATCCTGGTCAGAACCCGGGAGAAAACCGTTCTCATCGATGCCGGGAACGATATCGATCATGCGGCCGAAGATATCATCCTCCCCTTCCTGGAGGCAGCAGGGATAAAGAAGATCGATACTGCTGTCATCACCCATGCGCATCGTGACCATTTCGGAGGATTTCTCACGCTTGTCGAGGCTCTCCCAATCGGAGAGTTCATCTACTCGACGGAATCGACCATCGTTACCCAGGCTGATCCCGAGGCGACGAAAGGTGACGACGTGTTATACAAGCGCCTGTTCAGTCTCATTCGCGGGAAAAACATCCCGCTGAAGAAAGCCCGGATCTCCGATTCGTTCAACTGGGGCTCGCAGGTGCACGTCGATATCCTGCACGCGGACCATCCTCATCCGGCGCCGGCTCCCGGCCAGCCGGGCCTGACGGGGAACGATACCTCGTTGGTGTTCAAAGTCACCAGCGGGAAAATCGGGTATCTGTTCACCGGCGACGCAACGGCACTCGTGGAACGCGAAATGGTTGCCGAGAACCCGGGCTGTTTCCCTTGCTCCGTCTTGAAGGTCGGGCATCATGGAAGCAAAACTTCTTCCACGAACGCTTTCCTGGACGCCGTCAAACCGGATTATGCCGTGTTCTCGGTGGGAATCAGCAACTCATACAATCATCCGTCTCCGGAAGTCCTCGGACGGTATGCAAACCGCGACGTGAAGATTCTGAGAACCGACCACGACGGAACCGTCGATTCCGCCACGAACGGCAGTGTCGTGACATTTTCCAGCGCCCAGCCTGGAATGGGACTGCGGAACATCCTGGCTACGCTCGACAACTCGGAAAAGCCGGATGGGATCGGTGTTGCAACGAGCAGGCACGAAGCGGTGAATGCGCTGGTGCTCAACTCGATGAAGCGGTTCGTCACGCAGGGACGATTCGATGAAATCGCCGACATCTTCGGCGGCGCGACTTCGCCGTCCGTCGATCAGGCGAAAGCCTCACTGAAGAGCTTCCTGAAGTTCCGCCGGCTGCACGGTGAAGCGTCCGAGGCTGAACGGGAATTCTCAGACTTCTGAAGGCGCGGAAGGGCCTGCCTGAATCGCGCCATCCGGGCGCCGGCGGCCCACTTCCCGCCTCGTGCGGGGCGGGTCCGGGCTGAATACGGAGGGACACCCTTTCCTGATTTAAGCGACGGAACGGGGCGAACGAAATTGTGAACGTTGATTCCCTTTCGGGCAGGAACGCGGAAGAGGCGATCAGTCTTCGTCCTGTTGTGAGGGGAACAGCGCTTCGACCTGCTTGCGGAGGGAGCGTTTCTCGGTTCCCGTCGGGGCCATCAGCCACGTGTCGATGAGTTTGAACGCCTCGGGGGCGCGGGCAAGGTCGAGGTGATTCAGGTAGATGACGGACTTCGCGAACAGCTTGGCGCCGCGCTTCAGGATCCCTTTCGTCCAGACGGCGGAGTCGACGAACAGGAGGCCGTCGTATGGGGCGGAAAACGTCTCGTAGGGGGTTGGCGTGTAGCCGAGCACCGGCAGTTTGAGCGAGAGATACGGATTGTTGCCGGCGAGGACGCAGAGATGCACCGAAGGATCGATGCCCTTTTCCTCGAGGCGGTAGATAAGTCGATCGCCGGCTTCGATGGCCTTGTCGATGCCGCGGGACTCGAGCGCGAGGGACGTGCCGCCGTGATACAGGGCGAGGGCACTTGCCCCCGCGTCGGCGGTGGCGCTTTCAATACCGAGAGGTATATTTCCGTCGCGGACGAGGTTGAACAGAAGTTGCGGCTGGCCGGGCCAGTAGTTCTTCGAGTCACTGAAGACGGTCCGGTCGTGGAACCCTTTCCAGGCGCCGTTGATGAGCATTTTCGAAGCGCCCATCGGTGCGTTTCCCGGGTTCAGTGCGATGTGCAGGTTGTACCCGTAATACCGGTAGGGGGTGTCGATGCCGCGCATCGGCGAGGCGATGGCGATATATTTGCGGACGTCTTTTCGGAACGGGGTGAGGAACGTGAGGTTGGGAAAGATGGATCTCGCGTCGGAGCAGTAGAGGCGGGCGGCTACGTTTCCCTTCGAATGGGCGATGAGATCGATCTTGAAATCGGGGTCTTTCTCGCGGCCCAGGAGGATGCGGATGCGGCGGATGGCGTTCGCGACCTGTTCGGCCTGCATGATGTTGTCGCCCTGGCCGTGGGCGAAGGTGATGGCGAAGACGGCATACCCGAGATCGGCGAGCCTGCAGGCAAACCCGACTTTATCGGGCGGGAGCGACTGGAGGCTGCCGGACATGTCATAGGGGTGAACCCAGCCCCGGTTGGCGTTGTCGACCGAACCGTGGATCAGGAGAACCGGAGTGGGGAAGGTTCTTTTCGAATAGTCACGGAAACAGTGCAGGAGAAACCGGTTCGAATGGGGCGTCTTGTCGCCGCCGAACCATCGGATGATGCGGGGATCGGTCTGCACGCCTTCGGGCGCAAACGCCTCGTGCACGAAGCCGGGGTGACGGTCGATGAGGCGTTCGACCCGTTCCCATGGGGCAGCCATGGCTCCGGTGAAAACTTCGAGGGGCTCGGTGTCGAACTGGCTGGAAGCAAAGCCCGAAAGAGCAGGAACCAGAATGAGGAAGCAGGCGAGAAAGCCGGATAGGCAAACATGCGAAAGCTGGTTGTCCGGACGCTTCTTCTTCATACTCAAATCCTTGTAAAGCGATACATCACTATTCATAGTATGGGGAGAAGCGATTCGTGTCAATGGGGAACGGACGGAATCTCGTACACACGGAAAAGGGGCGTTCATGGCTCCCGGTTCGCCGATGCGACGATGAAAAATGGGCTGGGGAGTGGTTCGGAATTACCGGCCGAGGAATGTCCGAGAATAATAGAACGAATATATTATTCTTTTTTGGGATCCACCTCGATGAATCCCATGCCCTTCACGGATATCCCCGTCGTGTCGACGGCCGTGATGTCGACCACGTAGTCTCCGACCGTTGTCGCCGTGCCGGAGACGAGCGCGCCGAACTGGTTGCTGCCGTCGATGGCCCCTTCGGCGTAGGTGACGAGGGCGATGCCTGGCGGCAGGCCGGAGACTGCGTATTCGTAGTTTTTCGTGCCGTATATGCCGACCAGGGGTGAGCCGCCCCGCGCCTGGCAGATCAGCTGGTTGAAGGTATCGCCGACGCGCAGGTAGGCGACGCCCGTTTCGACCCAGTAGCCGGCGCGGCTGACCGAGATGACGACGTCGGCCTGCGCCTCGGCGCCGTCGGCGTCCTTGACGAACAGCGTGACCGAGTGGCTGCCGAGCCGGTCGGGGGCGCCCATGAGATATGCGAGGCGATTGCGGTCGACCCGTAGAGCGAGGCCGGGCGGAAGCCCCGTTACGGTGAACTCGTAGGGGGGCTTGCCGGCGAGGGGGACGGCGAACAGTGTCGAAACCTGTTCGTCGAAGGTGAAGTGCATCTGTGTCAGGCAGGAAATCGACAGTCCCGGGACGATGGTCATGACGGAAACTGCCGAGAAGGCGGTTCCGGATGCGTCCGTAACCGTGAATGTGATCGTCGCCACGCCTGTCGCGACGGGCGTGCCGCCGACGAAGCCGGTCGATGTTCCCAGTCCGAAGCCTTCCGGAAGCCCCGACGCGGTGAAGGCATAGGGCGGAACGCCGTCGACCGCCTCGAGCTCGAAATACGAGTAGATGTTCTGTGCCGCGTGAATCGCCGCCGGTGCATACAGTCTCAGCGGCTCGGGTTCGCTCGCCAGGGTTGGGGTCG
>MWAR01000369.1 GCA_002068715.1 bacterium ADurb.Bin374 | reverse complement strand
CCCTCGTTGCCGCCCGGTAGGCCGCCGTTCCGTCATCGGTCTTCTCGCCGCCAGCCTTGCGGCTCGGCTTGAAGGGGTTCACGTCGGGTAACTGGTTCGCCTCAGGAAGCATCTCTTCCGGGGTGACTTTCTTGCCTTCGACGACCATCAGGCTGCCTTCCTTCGCGCCGGCCGCTCCGCGACCGACGTAGCCGACCCGGGCCACTCCATGATCGGCAATGGTGGACCGGGCGTCGTATCCGGCGAAGGTTCCCGTCTCGAGGAACTTTTTTGCGACCATTCCCCACATCGAGTTGGGATCGCGCCTGGCATACTCGTCGAGATAATCGTTCATCTTGCGTGTATCGCCGAGCCGGTAGGCCAGGGCCGCCATATTCCAGAGTGCCGGCAGATCGGTCCGGTCACGCTGGTAGGTGTAGGTGAACCAGTAGAGGGCCTCCCGGGGCTGACCGGCCTGCAGGCAGGTTAAAGCCAGCTTTCGGGAGATCTTGGGCGAATCGGGCTGTTTTTTCTGCAGGCTGAGCAGAAAGGGAATCATCGAGGCATGTTCCGCCTTCTGATACATATAGGTGTCGAGGAGTTTCCGGTCGGCCGGAAGCCGCTCGGCCGTCACGGCCTCGATTCCGCCGCGCTGTTTCGGCAGCGGCGCGCGGGGAGCGTGGTGCTTCGGCAGGTCCATGTGCTCGATGAGTTCGGAATACCCCATCTGCCGCGCCATTTCTTCCGCGGCCGGGTCGGCGAACGCAGGCACGGCCGTCATCATGCAGAGCGCGCCGGCAATCAGGGTGCGGGATGTTCGATACATGTCATGCCTCCATGGAGGAAACGCCGTAAGATATTTTCTCACGTTTTTCTATCGGCATTTTGTAAACATCCTGAAATACGGTATATTCGATTCTGATTTTAAAACCATCAGGGAAGGATGAATCATGTCTGCCGAAACCTGGAAATTCCCCAAAGAATTCTGGCTCGCCAACTTCATGGAACTGTGCGAGCGCGCCGCCTACTACGGTTTTTTCATCGTTCTGACGCTGTTTTTGACGGATATCGTCGGGTTTTCTGACAAGGAAACGGGCCTCGTGGCCGGCGTGTTCTATGCATTCCTGTATCTGTTGCCGCCGTTCGTCGGAGCTTTCTGCGACAAGATCGGCTTCCGTAACGGCATGATCGTGGCGTTCACCCTTCTGACCATAGGGTACACCCTGCTCGGCATTTTCCACGGAAAACTCGCGGTCATCATCATTCTGGGCATTCTGATGCTCGGCGGCTCGTTCATCAAGCCCCTCATCACCGGCACGGTCGCGAAGACCACGAACGAAGCAAACCGCGCGCGGGCGTATTCCATGTTCTACTGGGTCGTGAACCTGGGCGCGTTCGGCGGCAAGACGGTCGTTCCCTACGTGCGGCAGGGAATGGGGCTCGAGTATGTGAACTTTTTTTCGGCGGGCATGTCGTTTCTCGCGCTTCTGTTCGCGATCTTCATGTTCAAGAACGTCGAGAACGAGGCCAAGTCGGACAAGACGATCGGCCAGGTGTTCACCTCGCTGAAAGCAATCTTCCTTTCGCCCCGCCTGATGATCCTGACCCTGATCGTCGCCGGTTTCTGGATTATCCAGCAACAGATGTACGCGACGATGCCCAAATACGTCATCCGCCTGATCGGCGACACTGCCAAGCCGGAATGGCTGGCGAACGTGAATCCCTTCGTCGTGGTGTTGTTCGTCGTGCCGGTCACCCAGCTGATGAAGCGGTTCGCCGCGGTTTCGTCGATGCTCGTCGGCATGGTCCTGATGCCCTTCTCGGCGTTCGCGATGGCCAGCTCGCAGTGGCTCGAGACAGGAGTCATGGGGCTTCACCCGGTGACGGTCATGATGATCCTGGGAATCGCGATCCAGGGCCTCGCCGAATGTTTCATCTCGCCGCGCTTCCTCGAGTATTTCTCGTTCCAGGCCCCTAAGGGCGAGGAAGGCGTGTATCTCGGCTTCAGCCACCTGCACTCGTTCTTCTCGGCGCTGGCCGGCTTCATCCTGTCGGGCTTCCTGCTCGACGCCTACTGCCCCGACCCGAAGACCCTGCCGGCAGGCATCTCGGCGGCGGAAAAGGCGGCCGTCTACGCGAACGCGCACAGCATCTGGTATGTATTCATGGCCATAGGGTTCGTCTCGGCCGTCGCGCTGTTCATCTTCAAGACGGTGACCGACCGCACGCCGGAACAGTCCCCCACCCCGGCCAAAGCCTGAAAAGCCATCCGCAGATGACGCAGATACCCTTGAATATCCTTTAGATTATTTTTTGGTTTTCCGGATATCTGCGTTCATCTGCGTCATCTGCGGATAAACCTTCTTTCGTTCAGCCGAGGACATTGCGGCGGAAGGTTTCGATGTCGGTTTTCTCGAGGATCATGCCCAGGCGCTGATGGGGGCGGGCGTTGGCCTTGAACCAGTTGATCACCTTGGCGGCGACGATCAGGGCGGTTTCGTGATCGAGTTCCTTGATCAGCTCTTTCGACAGGCGCGGAACGGCGCCGCCGTTTCCACCGACCATGACGCGCCAGCCCTTGGGCATGCCGATGAAGCCCAGGTCCTTGATGCAGGTCTCGGCGCATTGGTTCGGACAGCCGCTGACGCCGATCTTGAACTTCCCGGGAAGCTGAAGGCCGTGGTATAGCTCGTCAAGCTTCATGCCCAACGAGAGACTGTCCTGGATACCGCGTTTGCAGAACGTAGTTCCCGGGCAGGTCTTGACGCTCCGAATGCAGAGGCCGACGGCGGCGCCCGGCTTCATTCCGCCAAGCTCTTTCCAGACGCCGTCGACATCCTCTTCCTTGATGCCGACGAGCGCGATACGCTCGGCGCTGGTCATCTTGATGGCCGACACGTTGAATTTTTCGGCGACATCCGCAATCTTGCGGAGCGTCGCAGGGCTGACGACTCCACAGGGAATATGAGGCGCCACCGCGTAGGTCTTCTGGTCGCGCTGGATGATGACACCTTTTTCTCCATCCTGAAGCATGGTATGAACCCCCGTTCTGTTTTTTGCGTGCGCCATTATCGCATTCCAAGGCTGTTTCATCAACCGATGCCGCACGGATCAACGATATCGGCGGCCCCCCTGTTCGGCGGTCGACGTTTATGATATCTTCGCCAACGCGAAGCGAAAGGCTGTCATCCCTTCTTGTATGCTTCTATTCCCCATGTTCTGGAGGAACCCACATGAACCGAACCATCGCCATCACGACTGCCGTCACGTCGAACGCCTCGATTCGGCGGGACGCTATGCTCGTCATCGCCGGCGCCCTTTTCATCGCGTTGTGCTCGAGAATCGAGATCCCGCTGTACCCCGTTCCTATCACCGGACAGACGTTCGGTGTTCTGTTCATTGGCGGAGCTCTCGGCTTGATGCGGGGAACGGCCGCGGCGGCTCTGTTCGTCATGCTGGGCCTGTCGGGCCTTCCCGTTTTCTCTGGCGGGGCCTTCGGAACGGCCCACCTGTTCGGTCCGACCGGCGGCTATCTCGCGGGATTCGTCGCGGCGGCGGCGTTCGTGAGCATTCTCTTCCGGCGCGGCTTCGGCCGGACCTTTTCCGAAAAGCTCGCCGTCATGGCCGGCGGCAATCTCGTGATTTACCTGTTCGGAGCCACCCATCTCGCGACATTCGTCGGCCCGGAACACGCCTTCACGTTCGGTGTTCTGCCGTTTCTGGCAGGCGACCTGTTCAAGATCTTTTTCGCCGCCGCCCTTCTTCCCGGCCAGACCATTCGCTGAAAATCCCGGCCCGAAACCGCTCGGGAACAACGGTCCGGCGGTTCGCCTTGCCTGCGCTTTACAAAGCGCCGAGTGTGCGGTAAGATGGCGGCGCCTCGACCGAGGCACAACTTCGGAAAAGGAGTTCTCATATCATGGCTATCAAGGTCGATAAGGAAAAATGCACCGGTTGCGGCGCCTGCGTCGGCACCTGCCCCGTTGAAGTCCTCGAGATCAAGGACGGCAAGGCCAACTACAAGGGTGACGGCTGCATCGAGTGCGGTGCCTGCGTTTCCGTGTGCCCGGTTGAAGCGCTGAAACTGTAAGATATTTTCGATCGCTTCAGAACAAGCGACCGGACCCACCTGGGTCCGGTCGCTTGTTTTTTCGCCCAACAGATCGGGGCTTACATGCCGCTCGATCCCGAGGGGTGTTCGCCTCCATCGCCACCTGATGGGCCATCAGAAGGTATCGAGCCACCCTGATCGGCCGGAGGCTGCGAATCACCGCCCGTATCGCCGTTTTCCGTATCGCCCCC
>MWAR01000368.1 GCA_002068715.1 bacterium ADurb.Bin374 | reverse complement strand
ATCGTCGGCACCGGCGGCGGCGAGAGGTCGCAGGTGATACCGTCGGCGACCGACCACGGCGCCGGCGTGTTGCCGCCGTTCACGGCGCGCACATGAATGAAGTATTTCACTCCATCCTGGAGGGAGAGCGCCGAGTTGGTGAACTCTAGGTTGATCCCGACCGATGTCGCGCCGAGAACGTCCGTCGTTCCGCTCGCGGTACCGATGGCGTATTCGTAGCGGTCGATACCCGACTGGGCGTCGAAGCTCTGCGTCCAGATCGCATGCAGGGTCGTTGCCGAAGGCGTGAACTCACCGTCGTCCGTGACCGTCACCGGGTCGGGCGGCGACGGGTCGCCCGCCTTGATGCCATCCGCGGTACCGACCTGAGACAGGTTTCCGGCCTTGTCGGTCGCCCGCACGCTGAAGTAATACAGCGTCACGCCGTCGAGGGCGAGCGTGAGATTCGTGAAGCTGTGTTCGGTCGCCGTTCCGAGATTCGTCCAGGGGACGATCTCCGCCCCGCCCTTCGTGGTGCCGATGCACACCTCGTATTTCTCGACGCCACTTCCGTTCTCGACCGCCGACCAGCTCGCATGCAACACCGTCGGAATGCCCGAATACTCGCCATCATCGATAACCACCGGCTTGGCCGGCGCGGTTTTGTCGACCCAGATACCATCTGAATACGCGCCCCAGGTACTCTCCCGGCCGGATTTATCCTTGACCCGTATGCGGGCGCGATAACATCCGTCCGCGAGGCCATTATAGTCGTGTTCGGTATCTGTGCCCGACAGAATGTCGGTGGACTGGATCGTCGGTGAGGAGAATGCCTGGTTGTCGTCGACCTCGAGCTGGAGGGTGACCTCATCCAGCGTGAGCGTCTGGTTCTTGCAATTTTTGGGAACGAAGCCGGGGTCGATGGAACCGTTGAAGGTGAATCTGATCTTCCCATCCTTCGATGCCCCGTGGTTCGGATCGGTGTTGCCGAGCCAGTCGGTCGTCGCCGTCGCGATCGGGTTCGTCAGATCGATCGCGATCGCCTGAGAATTCATGAAGTTGCTAACGTTGCCGGCGTTGTCCTCGAACTTAGCGCGTGCCGTGAGATAGGTTCCGTTCGGAACGGCCGTCGTGCAGGTCACGGCACCTGTCGTGGTATCGAACCAGTTCGTCTTCCAGGTGATGGTCGAGAAGGTGTCGCTCGAAACCTCGACGTAGGCTCTCTTGATGCCGGACGGCACGTCGGTCAGGCCAGAGCCGACGAAATAGACGGTCGTATCGCGGGAGTATTTGGTGTCGGGGTCGGTGTTGCCGGGCGCGACGATATAGCTGCCCGTCGGAGCAAGGGCATCCTGCCTCGACGAAGCCAGGACCGTCGACCACGGACTTTCGTTCCCCGAGCCGTCGCGGGCCTTCACGCGAAAGTAATAGATCTGATTGTGCACAAGCCCCGTGAACTCCCATTCAGGTTCAGTCGTCCAAGAGCTTTCGTCCTTGGAGATGAAGTCTGTCGCCGGCGCGCATTGGAACTTGTAAGAAATGGCCGGCGAGATGGCATCCGAAACGGCGTTGCAGTACACGACGTTCGTGCTGCCCGGTGAATAGGCGGGTTCGGCAATCATCGACGGAGCAGGAGGTGGCGTGTGATCGTAGTAAACGTTCGCCACGAACACGTCTGACTTGTTCCCGAGTCCGTCGGTGTACTGGGCGTAGTAGGTGTAGGTGCCGTCGAGCGTCCCCAAACTGTGATCCTTGGTCGGGACGAACGGGAAAGACTCGGTCGCGAGAACCCCGTCAGGGCCTTTCCTGGAGATGGTGACGGCGGAGACGCCGTTCAGGTCGGTGGCGGTGAACAGCAGTTTGATATCCCGAGTGGTCGCGTAGGTGACGCTCGTTCCGAATGTTCCGGTCGGTCCCGTCGAGTCGAGAATGATGGCATCGGTGTACGTGATCGATATATTTCCCGCATAATCTTTGAACTGGACGTACACGACCTTGTTGCCGTCACCCGTTTTCAAGTTCCAGGAATAGTTCGTTACGAAGGGATCCCAGGGATACCAAATGTTGCCATCATTACTGCCCCTCACGGACTCGACGCCGTTGAGGTCATTCGCCGTGAGATTCAGCGTGACCTTTTTCGAGGTCGCCCAGGCGGCCCCGCCGTTGATGAGCATCGAACCGGTCGGATCAGTCTTGTCGACGATGATGGCAGCGCTTTCTGTACTGTAATCACTTTGGTTGCCGGCGTTGTCCGTGGCGTAGGTGCGGAACTTGTATCTGCCCTCGTCGAGGCCGGTGAGGAAGAACGAGCGGATTGGCGCCTTGTTCGACGTGACGAATTTCCAGGGTCCCCAGGAGGCGCCGGAGAAGGTGCTGATCTCGAGAACGTAGAGTTTGAGACCCGATCCGGCATAATCCGTGGAGGCGCCGCAGGAAATATTGAAGTTACCGGTATTGTTCAACGTCTCGCTGAAAGTCAGGTCGCCCGGAGCTTTCGGAGGATACTTGTCATTGAACACGACCGTTTGCTCGACGACCACCTCTCCGGCCGAAATGGTCAGGGTCGAAGTGCCTAGCTGGGTGGAAGTGAGGGAAAAACTCGCCGAGCCGTTTTTAACCCTGACCTGGTGACCGTCCAGCGTCGAATCGGCATCGGCGGGGGAAAGCGTTCCGAACGTGTTGACGACCGTCAGCAGGGTTCCGTCGGGAACGAGATCGCCCGGCTTTCCGATCGACGAGGTGTTGAAGTTGATTACCGGGCTGGGATTCGC
Source organism: bacterium ADurb.Bin374 (assembly GCA_002068715.1). The sequence goes on along the minus strand of MWAR01000368.1, from coordinate 2,707 downwards.
CTTCGTGATGTCGATACTCGAGACTGAAGGGGTGACCGTGAACGGGGGAAGCGGGATCAACTCGACGCTCTGATTGGAAGCTACCGCGAGGGCAAGCTTCGCGGTCACATCGGCGAAGCCGTAAACGTATCCAGTGGCGGCCAGGCCGAAGGTGATCGTGCCGTCGGCCCTCGATTTCACCTGATGGCCATCGCGGGGCTTGCCGTTCGAGTCTTCAGGAACGAACGACCCCTTGTCGGTCTTCACGGTGACGTCGATACCGGCAGGGATGGGCAGATCCTCCGTCGTCATGATCGGGGAGGAAGTGAACGTCGCGACGTGGGGCGGCACCAGTCCGGCGTAGAGCGATGTGCGCTGAGGATACAACACGAACTCCCCGATCGCGGCTTCGAGCAAGGTCGTCGACGTCACGAACGGCCCCCGGTTGAGAGCCTTGTCGAGCGGATATGCAAACGTGACGTAGTATCCCCCCTTGATGATCTGGAGCCCCGGGACAGCCGAGACTTCCGACACCTCGTCGTTGGTCATGAACGCGGAGATGGATGCCAGGACGGCATAGGATTTCGAGGGATCGAGCCCGCTCGAAGTGACGGAGAGGAAGTCGCCGCCATTCGCCGTGACGGTTCCGGTCAGGAAGATATCGGTCGGCCGGCTTGCTGTCGTCAGCTCACACAGCAGGACGTTTTCACCGACGGCGATCATTCTGTCCGTGTGATCCGTGGCTCGGATATCCGGTCCGATGACGGTGTTCGTGAACTGCGTGTCACTCGTCGGCACTCCTCTCGATAGGAGTTTGTAGGGAACGATCTGAATCCTGGTCGTATCGAGATTCACGCCGGAGCCGGCGGTGCCGTCTGGAAGGACCGGGTCGGAGATGAGGGCGTTGAACATGGCGATCTCATAGACCTTCTCGCCGTCAGCCGGCTCGAGTTTCGCCACGAAGGGCGGAATCGAGTCGAGCTTGAACGGGTATGACGCGAACGTCGTGTGGGAAACCGGCGAGACCGCGTCGCCAGCCTGCACGACGTAATAATACGTGCCGTCCGTCTCCGGGGTCGTGGCAATGCCGTAGGAGAATCCGTAGAACACGTTGTCGGTATCGTATTCCCGCACCAGCGTTCCGGGGATTACGGAGCCGCCCAAGGTCTCGAGCGATGCCTCGCTCGAATCGATCCGCAGGAACGAGGTGATCGTATCGCTGGCCAAGTCTCTTGCCTGGACCGTGAACGTCGCGGGGAAGGGCATCGCGTCGGGACCGGAGAGACGGTTGAATATGTCTTCCGTCGGGTAGACATTGAATATTTCAGGGTTCAGCGTGTCGTTTTTGATCCAATGATAGTACCAGTTATTTTTTTGTCTGGGCATCGTCAGCGATCTGGTCCCGTTCGCCACCGTGCGGATCTGGAAATCGAGTCTGCCGGGGGTATCGGGTTGATTGAACGTGATGGAAACCTGACTTTCACCGGAGGCTACCGCCGCCTGGGAGATGACCCTGCCACCGGTGGCGATGATCTCGACCGTCTGGGGGACCTCGAGGGGAACTAGAGTGATGCTGGCGACCAGGCCGGCCGCCTCGCTGTGAACGACGACTTCTCGGTTCTCTATGTCGATTCCCGGCATCGGGAAGAGGGTATCCCAGGCGTGAACGGTGAAGACCGTCGCGGGGTCGCCGACCCGATGGAACTGAACCGCGACGGGCGGCTCCGGCCGGAGGCTCGGGGAGCGGACGTTGAGGACGATGGGGAAATAGTCTCGGTTCTCGGCCGTGTCACAGACGACGAACTGTTCGGAAAGCATTCCGTTCTTGACCGTAAGATAGGGGAACCGGAAAGAGTGCCTATTTCCAAAGGCATCCGGACCGGCCGTTATCGTGCTCGAATAGCCCCAGCAGGCTTCGACCCTGTAGGCGAACGAGTCCCTGCCGGCCTGCACCGGCGGATTGAACGCCTCGCCAATGTGCAGGTTGCCGTAGACACCGATCGAGTTGAACAGGATCGCCCGCGGGGAGTATTCGTCGGTGACCAGCGTTTCGTTGACGAACGCCTGGTCGACCATGAACGCACCCGATGCGGTGTTCCAGACAAGAGGGACGATGGCGCCGGCGGGAGGCATCTCCGGCCAGGGATACGCGTCGAGATCATACACAAACAGCTTGTCCACGGGGTTGTTCGGCGGGCTGGTCGGCGGCGTTCCGTCGGCAAGACCGGGCTTCACATCATCGGCGACGAAGTCTCTCGTGATCGTGCCGACATTTCCAGCCTTGTCGGCGACACGACAGGTGATGCGATATCGGTGCGCGTTCTGGAGGATGCCCAGCCATCGGGTCGCTTTGGGAACGAACCGGGCAGTGTCGACAGAGAGGACCTGGGTGCCGCCTTCGACGGGGTTCGTATACGGCAACGACACGGCGATCGGATTCCCCGCATCGTCGATGTCCGTAATCGTCATCGAGGCGGTCGTCATGTCGAGGCCCGAGCCGCCGGTGTCCGATGCCGTCATGTTGAGGTTTTCGAGATGCAGCTCGTTGTCGGCCAAGTCGCTTATATAGTTACGGTTATCGAACGCGACACCGCCCTTCGCGAAAATCCTCAGCCGCATCGTCGGCGGGGTCTGTTCGATCAGCACCGTCGCGGTCGCGGAGAACTCGCCGACATCGAAACCGTTCTGCGCCCTCGTTCTGATGGAGTGGGTCCCGAGCGGCAGGGTG
>MWAR01000367.1 GCA_002068715.1 bacterium ADurb.Bin374 | reverse complement strand
GGCGGTTCGACAGCCGTTCGCGATTTCGTCGAGCCTGTCCTTCGTATATATTTTATGATATGAATAAACAGTGCACACGTCAGGATTGCCGGGGTCGTTCCGGCGGACGCGCTGCGGATCGGTGATCATGACGTGGATCTTCTGTTTGAGGGTCTCGGGCGTCTCGCGAAGCTCGATCGAGTTGTTGTAGGACTTGCTCATCTTGCGGTTGTCGATGCCGAGCAAGACGGGGATATCGGACAGGACCTCGGCCGGCTCGGGGAAAATGTCGCCGAACACGCCGTTGAACCTTCGGACGATTTCGCGGGTTAGCTCGAGATGCGGCAGCTGGTCACGGCCCACCGGAACGGCTTCGGCTTTATAGCAGATGATATCGGCCGTCATCAGTACCGGGTACATCAGTTTTCCGAGCGAGGTGCTCTCGCGGCTCGCCTCGTCGCGCACCTGGTCCTTGAAGGTGGGGCACCGTTCGAGCCAGCCGAGCGGTGTATACATGCTGAGAATCGTGTTCAGCTCGGCATGCTGGGGCATGGCCGACTGGCGGAAGATGACGGATTTTTCGGGGTCGATGCCGACGCTCATGAAATCCACGACCATATCGGTGATGTACCGGGGAAGTTCGTCGATCTTCAGGCGGTCGGTGAACGCATGCCAGACGGCGGCGAAAAAGTAGCAGTCATACTGCTCCTGGAGCTTCACCCACGTCCTGAGGGTGCCTTCGAGGTGGCCGAGATGCAGGGACCCGGTGGTCCGCATGCCGCTGACAAGTCGTTTCTTCGCCATGATACGCGTTCAACTCCGTTGTGTCATATATAGTGCAATATAGATTTATTCGAGACTTTTGATGGCGTCTTCAGCCGCTTCGCGCGTCTCGGGATCGGGATCGAGGATCAGGACGCGCCGCCAGTGGTCGATCGCCTGGGTACGTTCGTCGAGCTTGTACCAGGCGACGCCGATGTTGAACTCGGCCTCGAAATATTTCGGGTCGAGCTCGACCGCCTTTTCCCACCATTTCAACGCGCCGCGCCAGTCGTCGCGCTTTTCGCGGATGTTGCCGAGCGTGAAGAACAGGGTACTGTCCTGGAACCCGCGGGCATAAAGGTCGGTGAGAAGCTTGTCTGCCCGATCATACTGGCGGTCGAAATACCAGCACCTGGCGAGGAACAGCAGTTCCTTGTTACCCAGGCTGCCGCTTTCGGCATACGGTTCGAGCATCTTCTGCGCCACGCCGTACTGCGACAGTTCGAACGCCTGGCGGGCGAGTTCCAGCGCGTCTTCCTTCTCGAGCCTTGCCGTGTCGCCTATCCGGGCGATCGCGTCGCTCGCTCCCTCGGTGTCGCCGAGGCGACGCCTGACCATCGCCTGCAGAAGAGAGATACGCGGGTCACCCGGGAAAGCGGCGACTGCCTTCTCTATGAGGTCCCGTGCGGCCTCGAACCGTTCGGCCTCGATCAGGAATTTCACGAGTTTCACGGTTCCGTCGATCGCCGGAAGCGACGACGCGCTCTGTTCCATCAGTTTGCCGAGACCCGGGTCGCAAAGAACGGCGAGTTCGGAGACCCGATCGTTCTTCATCACGAGGCGGGGAGCGGCGGTATCGGAAGCATCGACGGTGAAGCACAGCGTTCCGCGGCTCTGCGTTCCCGGGCTCATGTCGAACGGCCTGGCGAGGCAGTCGGCGTTCTCCGTGGCGGCGGGGGAATACGTTCCGCTCAACCGAAGGGAATAGTCCTTGAGCGGATCGACCGCGAACGAACGGGTTCCCGTGTTCACGAACGTGAGCTGGATTTCGACCCTGTCCTGCTTCACACCGGTACCGAGGCCTCCGGTGAACGGCGTGCGCCGGATCTCGTTCACGCAGATGACGATGCCGTCAGGGCCAATGACGTCTTCTCCCTGAAGGAACAGGGCTGCCGCGGCGACCGATGGAAACAGGCCACACGTGCTCAGGAGCACGAGTGCGGCCGGGACAACGGTACGAAAAGCCGATCGTAACGACATGGCGTTCATGGTAGCACATTCCAGCCCACCACGAAATAGAGAGAGGAATGAAAATTCAGAGGGCGCCGGCCACCCGTTTCCAGTCGGGCGTATTCGCCTGCGGGAGCTCGAAGCCCGGCCTGGCGAGAAGGAACAGGTAATCGTAATCGTTTCTGGCGGTGTCGGCGGCCTTGATTCTCAGAACGGATCTCGGGAACCGCGATGCGAAAATTTCACGAAGCCGGCCGGCAACATACTCCTCGTGCCAGAGGGGCGGAAGATCGTCTCCCGACCAGGTGATGGCCACATAGGCGGCTTTTCCGGCCTTGGAGAGCATCGTCGGGGCATCGCATCCAGTTTTCCAGTCGTAGATCCAACCCTTCCTGGCGCTTTCGATCTCGACCTTCGCCGTCTGCAGGTCGGCATTTCCACGGCACCAGGCGTGAAACATCACGTCGTGATCGCTCTCGAGCCGTTTCCTGCCGTAGAAGGTCAGCGGTATGACGTAGAGGTCAGCCTCGACTTCGTCTCCGAGCTCGTCGATCGGCATGTTCAGGCAGAAGATTTTTTCGGCTGCGCTGACAAGCTGACTCTCGCAGCGGCGGATCATCATGTCTAGGAGCTCGTCCGGCGGAACCGACGGGGCGATTCCCGACGCCGCCATCGTGATCCAGGCGGCGAGGACATTGTAGACCCCCGCCTGGAACAGTTCGCTCTGGGTCGCCTTGGAAATTTCGAACGCCGCTTCCCGCCAGTAGTGCAGATAATCGAGTTGCTGCGCGTCGAACAGCCTGTGTTCCCAAGAAATGAAGGGGTTCGTCTCTTTTCTGAAAGGCTTGTCGAGGGTCCGAATGAACTTGCGCCGATTGGGTTCGGACAGCTTCTCATACCCGTTCGCGAGGAGGGCGCGAAGAATCACGGCCCGGCTCTCGACGGGATCGTTGACATACATTCTGATGCCAAGGCGTTTGAACCACAGGAGGGAGTGCGGCCGCGGCGAGATCGGCAGGAAGATTGACTTCACGGCGTCAGGAGGGAGCGATTCGAGGATCCAGGACGACTGGAACCGGATCATGAGCG
>MWAR01000366.1 GCA_002068715.1 bacterium ADurb.Bin374 | reverse complement strand
CTCGATTACCTGAGGAACGGCGGGACCGCGAACGTTTTCAATCTGGGCAACGGCAAGGGCTACTCGATCCGCGAGGTCATCAAGGTGGCCGAGCGCGTGACGGGCCTGAAGATTCCGGCCGTCATCGGCGCCAGGAGGGCGGGTGACCCGCCGGTCCTCGTGGGGGATGCGAGCCTTGCCAGGCGCGACCTCGGCTGGAACCCGGAATATGCCGATCTCGATGTGATCGTCGCTCACGCCTGGGCCTTCAGACGTCATCTGGCCTGACAAAAAATCGGAGGAAGAAACGATGCAGAAGGGCAAGACCCTGCTAGTGACGGGCGGAACGGGCTCGTTCGGCCACGCATTCATCCGGTATGCGCTCGATCATCTCCAGCCCAGAAAAGTGATCGTCTACTCGCGCGACGAGTTCAAGCAATACGAGATGGAGCGGAAGTTCAACTCCCCGAAACTCCGGTTTTTCATCGGCGACGTGCGGGACCGGGACCGTCTGAACCGTGCCTTTTCCGGCGTCGATTACGTCGTGCATGCCGCGGCCCTCAAACAGGTTCCGGCTGCCGAATACAACCCGTTCGAAGCCGTCCAGACCAATATCATGGGTGCCCAGAACGTCATCAATGCCGCGCTCGAAACGGGCGTGCGCAGGGTCATCGCGCTCAGCACCGACAAGGCCTGCAACCCGGTCAACCTGTATGGCGCGACCAAACTGTGTTCCGACAAGCTGTTCATCGCCGCAAACGCGTACGTCGGCAGCTCGAGAAACACCCGGTTCGCGGTCGTGCGGTACGGAAATGTCGTTGGAAGCCGCGGGAGCGTCGTTCCCTTCTTCCGGGAACTCGCCGCTAAGAAAGCCGAGATTCCGATAACGGACGAGCGCATGACGCGTTTCTGGATCACGCTTTCTCAGGCGGTGCAGTTCGTCGTCGATTCGTTCGAGATGATGTCCGGCGGCGAACTGTACATCCCGAAAATTCCGAGCATGAAGGTTCCCGATCTCGCCGAGGCGATCGCCCCCGGATGCCCCCAAAAGATCATCGGTATCCGGCCCGGCGAAAAGCTGCACGAGCTGATGATCTCGCACGACGATACGAGAAACCTCTACGAAACGGAAGAACGCTTCATCAAGCTTCCCGAATTCCACTTCTGGGAGATCAAACAGCCGAAGGACGCCAGGCCGGTTGCGGAAGACTTCGAGTATGCCAGCAATACGAATGACCGCTGGCTTGGCATCGAAGACCTCCGGAAACTCCTGCGGAGCGAGGGGTTGCTTCCATGAGTCCGCGGTTTCTTTCCTACGGCCGGCACTCGATCACCGAGGATGATATACAAGTCGTTATTGATACGCTGAAGTCGGATTTCCTGACGCAGGGGCCGGCGATTCCTCGATTCGAAGAGGATTTTCGTGCCCTGACGGGAGCACGTCACGCAGTCGCCTGTTCCAACGGAACCGCCGCGCTCCATCTGGCGGCGCTTGCGACAAAGATCAACCCCGGAGACCGCGCTCTCGTAGCTCCCCTCACGTTCGTCGCGAGCGCCAACTGCATCAGATACGCCGGCGGAGAGGTCGCGTTTGCGGACATCGACGGCGAAACGATCACCATGTCGCCGGACGCGGCGGAAGCAGCCCTGAAAAAAGCTTCAGACGAGGGGCGGCCCTTCCGGGCAATCGTGACGGTCGACCTGGCCGGACATCCATGCGACATGGAGTCCTTCGCCAGACTGAAAAAAATATATGATTTGATATGGATTCACGACGCCTGCCATTCTCTTGGGGGCTCGTGGACGGATTCTTCGGGAAAGGTCTGGCGGGTCGGCGAGTATCCGGAGCCGGACGCCGTTGCCTGGAGTTTCCACCCGGTGAAGCATATCACCACAGGCGAGGGCGGCATGATCACGACGTTTTCGGATCAGATCGCCGACCGCCTGCGGCTCCTGAGGACCCACGGCATCAGGAAGGAACCCGTCGCCTTCATCTCCCGCGATGAAGCTTTCGATGAGAATGGCAAGCCGAATCCCTGGTATTACGAGATGCAGGAGCTGGGCTTCAACTACCGGCTCACCGATATCCAGGCGGCGCTTGGATCTTCGCAGTTGAAACGCCTCGAGCCCGGGATCTCACGGCGACGTGAAATCGTCGAGTGCTACCGTGCGGGATTCGCCGGGCTGAAGGGAATGTCCATGCCCTCGGTGAAATCCGGATTCGGCCATGCCTTTCACCTGGCGATCGTCCGCATCGACTTCGAAGCGATCGGCAGAAGCCGCGCCTGGGTCATGAACCGGCTGCGCGAGCGAGGCATCGGGACGCAGGTCCATTACATACCGGTTCCGATGATGCCATACCACGCGGGATCCACACAGATGAGCGAATTGCCGGAGACGCTTGCGTATTACCGGCAAACCTTGTCCCTGCCCTGCTATCCCGACCTTCGCGACGAAGACGTCGAGCGGGTCGTATATGCGGTTCGGGAGGTGCTTTCATGAGCAGCAACGTTCGCGTCGAAACGCAGGCGGTCATCCAGGCGAGAATGGGCTCGTCGCGACTGCCGGGAAAGATCCTGCTCGATCTGCAGGGAACGACGGTTCTCGGTCACGTCGTCAGGCGCGCCCGCGCTGCTTCGCGCATCGCGAGGGTCGTCGTCGCGACGACGACGCAGCCGGAGGACGATGCGGTGGAAGCCTG
>MWAR01000365.1 GCA_002068715.1 bacterium ADurb.Bin374 | reverse complement strand
CGGGAATCGTTCGTGCATACCACGAGTGTTTCATGACATTTCTCCTTTTCCCAGGCATGTGCCTCGGCGATCCGTTGCATGACGCCTTCTTTTGGCAAACGCGGAAAATACGCTTGCAGATTGCCAAAGCAACGAGTTTCATTTAACCATGATGATAATCAAAACACAAACCACCCTACGGAAACCGACGTGAAGATTCTGCAACTCGTGAACGCCCTCACCTGGGGCGGCGCGCAGATCCTGGTCTCGGACCTGGCGCGCGCGGCCCGGCGGGCCGGCCACGCCACGGTCATCGCCGCGTTCCGCGACGGGCCGCTCAGCGCCCCGCTGCGCGGCGAAGGTTTCGACGTCAGAATTCTGGGCGAGGAACTGTTCGACATCGCCGCAGCATGGCGACTTCTCGCCCTCTGCCGGGAGTTCCGCCCCGACGTGATCCATTCTCACCTGTCGCGGGCCACCTTCTGGGCCCGGGTTCTTCGGAACCGGATGACTGGAACCAGGCTGGTGACGACAATCCACGGCTTCGAATCGGGCAGGTTCCACTCCGTCGAGAAACGCATGGCGAGTCTCTCCGACCACATTCTCTTCCCGAGCGGGTTTCTCGCCGACTGGTATGAGAAAAGCATCCACAAACTGCCGCCCGGCCGTGCGTCCGTCATCTACCCAGGGGTGGAAACCGGGACGACGCCCCGAACGGTGCGGATTTCGGAGGGGCGGCCCATCAGAGTCGGAACGCTTTCCCGCCTTCATCGGGTCAAGGGAATCGACATCCTGCTCGAAGCGTGCGCCGGCCTGTGTTCCAGACATTCCCTGCAGATCGTGATCGGCGGCGACGGGAAAGAGCGGCGCAATCTCGAGGAACAGGCCGTGCGCCTCGGCATTGGCGCCTGTCTGGAATGGACCGGCCCGGTTTCCTCTCCGAAGGAGTTTCTCGACACGCTCGATATCTTCGTCGCACCCTCGCGCGAAGAAGCCTTCGGTATCACGATCTGCGAAGCCATGGATCGCAGCCTTCCGGTCGTCGCAAGCAGGGTTGGCGGAATCCCCGAAATCGTCCGTGACGGCATCGACGGTTTTCTTGTTCCGTCAGAGGACAAGGATGCGCTCGCCCAGGCCATAGAGCATCTCCTGCAGGACGAGCCGCGCCGCCTGTCGATGGGCGTTTCCGGCAATGCCCGCGTCAATGCGGAGTTTCGTCGAAAGGCCTGCCTCGACAGGCATATGATATTATATCATAACATATTGAGTCACTCCCCCGGCGATCGCGTCGCCATTCATCTTGCCGTCTCGTCATGCGAACTCGGCGGTGGCGAGCGGCTGGCGCTTTCGCTTGCGCAGGCACTTCGGAGCCGCGGGGTTCGCATCACAGCCACGTGCGCCGGCGACCCTCTCGCGGCACGACTCAGAGAGGTGGGCGTCGAAACATCAGTCGCTCCGATGACGGCAGGCGGCTTTTTCTTCGGTATACGCCTGGCCCGCGACCTCCTGCTTCACCGTCCCGATCTCGTCAGCGCCCACCTGAACAGAGCAGCCCTGGCTTCTGGAATGCTGCGCCTCATCGGCGGGCCGCGCGTGATCTCCCATGTTCACGGCCTCAACAGGGAGATCTACTACCGTTTTTCCGACCATCTCGTCGCCGTTTCGGAATCCGTCGGAGAACATCTCCGGAGCCAGGGCGTTTCGCCGAAACGGATTTCCGTGATCCCGAACCGCATTTCCGGAAAGCCGATGAACCAGGCTGTTCCGCCCGCTCCTCCCTGGGTCGTCGGCATTCCCGCGAAACTCCACGCGAACAAGGGGCATCGCTGGGCGCTCGAAGCCATAGCAAATAATATATACAAACTGCCGGCTCTGCGGATCGAGATCTTCGGCGACGGTCCGGAGCGTCCATCCCTTCAGTCCTTTGTCACGGCAGGTGCGCTGAAGGACATCGTGACGTTTCATGGTTTTCAGCCCGACATGGACGCCTGGTATCCGAACCTCCACCTGGTCATGCTGCCATCCCTCGGCGAAGGCATTCCCTTGAGCCTGATCGAGCCGATGCGGTGGGGCCTGCCCTGCATTGCAACTGATGTCGGTGGCATCCCCGAAGTCGTCGAGAACGGAGCGAACGGCGTCCTCGTGAAGCCCGGAGACGAAGAGGGGCTGATCGCCGGCCTGAACCGGCTTCTTTCCCCATCGGCATACGAATCATTCCGTGCCGCCGCGCATGAAAAATTTCTGGCGATCAACGATTTCGAGGGAATGATCGACCGGTTCGAGCAGGTCTGCGCGGGGGTTTCCGGCCTGCCGGGCTTCGGCTCGGCCGTTTCCCCAGCGTCATGAGCGGCCGTCCGATACTCTTCGCGGGCGCTGTCCCCTGGAACGGCCTCCGTCAGCGGCATCAGGCGCTCGCCGCGGGACTTGCCGGCGACGGCTGGGATGTGACGTATCTCGATCCGCTGCAAAGCGGAGGCTGGGAAGCCCGGCAGCGAGATATGGACTGCAGACTGAGAACGCTCTCGATCCGCGTTCCCTTCAGGGCCGCCGGATTTCCGGGGCTCCAGGCCATGGCGGTGAAATTTGCCATGGTGCACCTGGCGGCGAACGGCATCAGGCCGACTACAACGATGCTCTGGGTGGGCGAGCCCTCTCTTTCGTCATTCACTCGGTTTCCCTGGCGTTCGATCGTCTACGACCGGTGTGACAGACACGGGGTGTTTCCGGGCCAGCGCAGACACCCGTGGCTCGTTCACGAGCGGCAGTTGTACCGGCACGCGGACCTTGTCCTGGCATCCTCGCCCCTGTTGGCCGGCGAAGCCGCCGAGGAAGGAGCGAAAGCGGTCCATCTCGTGCCGAACGCCGCCGACGCGCACTGGCTCTCTCCGCCGCCGCCGAAACGGCCGGCCGGTCCGCCGTTCATGCTGGTTTCGGCCGGCGCGCATTACGAATGGACAGATCACGCGTGGCTCGCCGCCCTCGCCAAACTGCCGGGCGTCGAGCTGCACATCGCCGGGCCTGGTCGGGGCCAGGGCTGGAAAGAACTGCTGGCCAGCTCCGGCGTCACCTGGCACGGCATCCTCGACCATGCGGCGCTGCGCGAACTGCTTGACCGGTGCCACATCGGCCTGATACCGTTCCGGGACGATCCGCTTACTGCCGGGGTCGATCCGGTGAAAGTCTACGAGTATGCAGCCAGGGGGCTTGCCGTCTGGTCGCCGCGCATCGAGTCCCTGCGCCGGCATCCCCTGGTCACCCGGACACTGACACCGGACGATGCGGCAGGCCGGCTCGGCGAGGACGGCGCGCTCGCACCTCTGATGCTGAGACCCGCGACCTGGGACGACCGGCTCGCCGTGATTTGCAGACTGTTGAAGGAACGAGAGGGAAAATGACCGCCAGGCACCTGCTGCTGATCGGTTTTTTCGGGGAAGGCAATCTCGGAGACGATGCGATTCTCCGGGGAATCGCCTCCGCCATGCCGACCGGCGCTCCGATCGTTGCCACGGCCGGCAATACGCCCCTGCCTGCCGGTGCCACAGCCATACGAAGGCGCGGCATTGCCTCGTGGCCGGCGTTCATCGCCGCTCTGAAAGGGTCCCGCCTCGTCGTCGCCAGCGGAGGTCTTCTTCAGGACTGGTCGTTCGAGGGCGTTTCCTTCTACGCCCTGCGTCTGTGCGCCGCCCGGCTGGCAGGCATTCCCACGGCCCTGTTCGGCGCCGGTATCGGTCCCCTCCGCGGGAGAGCGGCGCGCAAACTGGCGACAGCAGCCCTTTCGGGGATCGACGTCTGCATGCTCCGCGACGCCGAGTCGGTCGACCTGTTCCACCGGCTGACAGGCCGCCTGGCCGACCTCGGAACCGACTGGTCTTGGGCGCTGGAACCGGATATCTCCCGACACCATCCGGCGGGCATGCCCCTCGATGGGGCAATAGCAATAAACATACGTCCATGGCTGTTCCCCAACTGGAGAGATGCAGCAAAGCGCTGGTGGCCCATCACGCAGGGTTCCCCCCGCGCCGGCATCGGGGCGCGCAGGGAAGACCGGCGGCTGCTGGAGAGCGTCTTCCCGGGGCTTTCCGTCCATGAGCCGGCTGATTTTCCGGCGCTCATGTCGACCGCCGCCCGGCTGCGGGAAGGATGGGCCATGAGATATCACGTCCTGCTTGCGATGCTCCGGGCAGGAATCCCCGTGCGAGCGCTGCCGTATGACCACAAGGCGAGGCATCTTGCGGCAAGCGCGGGTCTGCCGATTCCCTCCCCTGACGACGCCGCCCCACCTGAGCCTCGAACCGCGCTCCCCGATTTCCTCGCCACGGAAACGGCAAAAATCGCCGTCATGAAAGACCGTCTGCTGCAAACGTGGGAAAATACCGCATGAAGCCTTTATTGAGCATTCTTTCGCGGGTTTATGATCTGCTGGCCCGGACCGAGCGGCGCTTCTTCAACGCCGTTCCCTTTCTCGTCGAGCGGCCGGCCGCCTGTGTCATCAGCGTCGGCAATCTTTCCGTCGGCGGTACGGGCAAAACGCCGTTTCTGTTCGAGCTTCTGTCCGATCCGATCGTTCCGGCAAACAGGATCGTCTTGACACGTGGTTACAGAAGCCCCTGGGAGCGAGGTTTCTATCTGCTGTGTGGCCCGGGACCTCATCCGTCCACCCTTACCGACGAGGCGCTCCTTCTCGCGTCCCTGTTCCCAACCACTCCCATCTTCGTCGGGAAAAACCGTGCCCATTCGGCCCGCCTGGCGGAGCGATGGTTCAAGCCGGATGTCCTGTTGCTCGACGACGGGTTCCAGTATCGGAGACTTCCACACGACATCGATATCGTGTTGTGGGACGCACTCATGAAGAAAGAAGAGGCCGGGCTCCTTCCGCTCGGCAGGCTGCGCGAAAGACCGGAACGGCTTCGCGATGCGCATCTCATCGCCATGACTCGATGCGAATTGGCTTCCGATGAGCAAAAGGAATACTGGCATCTGTGGCTGGCCCGAACGGCGCCGGGCGTCCCGATTTTGGAAATGGAAACGAAGCCAAGCGGCTGGATCGATCCGCAGGGACGACATTGCTCTCTCGAGAACGGGCCGGAACGGGTTCTTGCCTTCGCTGCCATAGCGAAACCCGAGTTGTTTGCCGCTCAACTGGCCGCTTCGGGGCGGAATGTCGCGGCAACGCAGGGATTCCGAGATCATGACGGTTTTTCCCCAGAACGGCTTTCCGCCATTTTGAACGAAGCGAAAGTCCTCGACGCAGTTCCAGTCTGCACGACCAAGGATCGAATCAAAATTTCCGCCCGGGAAGCAGCCGTTCACGGCATCTGGACACTCGAGATCCGCATGAAACCGACTTCCGGTGAATCCTTCGGATCGGCCCTGCGTCGGTATGGGCTCGATCCGGCACGCCATGCGCGAAGCAAGGCCAAGCCGTCCGTCTTGCTATCGGCTGAATAATCATCACCTGCCGTATTCGGGAAAAACCCTGGATACTCCCGATAGAAAGCGGCTTTTGAGCATCCGTGCGCTCAAACTGCCGGCTGGCGGCCCTGCCCAAAATTTATCAGAACTGTTGGGACATTATTCTTTTGAATGGCTGTAGAAGGCCTTTTGCGATAAATAGTTTCGGTGGTACACGATTTGCGTAACTATTTCTCAAATCGACAATCATCGAGGAGAAACGAATCGTGAAGCGACTCACATCTCTGGTCGGCATGATCCTTTGTCTTGTTCTGGCTGCCTCGACTGCATGGGCAGGTTATACCAGCTATGACCTCGATCGCGCCAATCGCATGCGGGACCGCAGTGAATATTTCGAAGCCAGAAGATTGTACAGCGCCATCGCGAACGATTATTACGCATCTGACAACATTCGCCGTCAGGCAAGCTATTTCGTCGGCTTCTGCAGCGTCCGCCTCAGCGAGCCCAGAAATGCGATCAACGATTTCCGCCGTTTCCTTCGCGACTTCGACACGGGATACAACACCGTGTTGGTTCCCGATGCCCTCTATGTTCTCGGACGCACCTACGAGACCGTAAACGAAGTGGAGCGGGCGAGAAGCTGCTACCGTGACTGCATCAACCGCTTCCCTTCCGGAGAATTCAGCCAGAAGTGCCGTGAGCGGCTTCGCATCGTCGGCGGACATGACGATCCGTATCCTCACCACTATTCCATGGATTTCGTGTCCGATTCCATCGATGCCGGCAAAACCACCCAGAAGCTGAGCGGCAGCGATCCGTTCGACGGGTTCCAGATGGATCTCCAGCAGGAAAAGGTCGACCAGCTCAAAGAAAAGTTCGAAGCTCTTCACGCGCAGCCCTGAGCGATTTGTTTCCAACGAATTTCACGAAGAGACGAAGGCCAGGCCTTCGTCTCTTTTTGCATCGGCCCGATTCAGGAACCACAAGTTCACGAACTGCTCGATATATTTGCATCAACATATCGTCACGTGCCTTTTTAAGACAGCACCAAGGCCGTTTTGAATCCTCGGCAATGTCTCGAGATCGGATACCCGGCCAGACGATGCGATTCAGTATGTCGTCATCACCCCGCTGCGCTATGCGTCGATGTTCCAGCGCCTTGCTGACTGGAATTCAGCAATTTCGAAGGTGAAAACCAGAAGGTCCAGCTCGGCTGCCTGCCGATCACCTCGGTCTCCCTGGCCATCAATGCCGGACTGAAAGAAGCGGGAAGTTGGGATAAATTCAGTCTGACAAAGGAAGCAGACGGTATCTTCCGGCACAAACTGGCTCTCAAGGCCCGGCAAGCCCCCTATTATTTTGTCTTCGGCCTCAATCTGAAGGAAAACACGTTCCTCCTCCCTTACATCATGGATCAGAAAGTCCCGACGAACCGCGATCAAGGTTTTTGAGCAGCTCGATTACCGTGAAAAAGGATCAAGAAGTGATCTTCGAGTATGATCCGCGCAAAATCCCGGTGTTTTCCGAAACCATAAAGAATTCCTCCGGAAAAGACATCTGCGTCATCAGCGCGGAGGAAGCTCCCGCCATTCACTGACACAGCGGGCCTGCCCCTGGAATAACCGCCTCGGAATGTTTTCGAGGCGGTTTCCTGTGTCTGAGCATGCGCCCTACCGGGCGGGCGTAATGAAAAACCCCGGCTTTGCAGCCGGGGTTTCGTTCGCGAATCGGCAACTCTTACTTTTGATTTTTCAGGGCATTGAATGTGGCTTTGGCCTCGTTATAGGCGGACAGAGCCTTTTTCACTTCCGCTTCATCGGCGCCGGTGCTGCAAAGGTTCTTGTAGGTATCGAACGCAGCCTTCATTGAAGCTTCGGCCGTTTTGATGTCACCCGTTACCGGTGCAACCGACCCTTCCACCTGAAGAGCGATTCTCTGTTCGGGTTCCACCACTGCCTGAGCCTCGGATGAGGAGGCAGAACCGCCGAGAGCGGCCGTCGCCTGCACAACCAACTGCGGCTCAGTCACGTTGAAGGGTTCAACCGTATACGTGATTTTCGACTGAGCCCCGCTGAGAGTCGAGGTAAACTGATTGCCTGCTGAGGAAACACTTCGATAATACATCGAACCGAAGCTCTCGACCCATTCCGGGCTGGAAACGGTTTTCGAGGGGCTGGCGAACGAGAGATACGTATCCAGGGCCGAAGAGAAGGTTCTATACTGATCCTTGATCGACTGGATGTTCGAAACCTGATCGGCAGTCGTTGAATACAGCAGCCTCTCGAACTCCTGCCTTCGGGACACCATGGTGTTGTAAGCCGATCTCATCCACGTATCGCTGACGGAAGCGGATTTCGCAACAGTCGCAGACTTGGCAACAGAATTATAGGGGTCGGTGTTGCCGTTTCCACCCGAATAGGGGTCGGTATTCCCGCTTCCGCCGTCGTACGGATCGGTGTTTCCGCTGCCACCGTCATACGGATCGGTGTTTCCGTTTCCGCTGTCATACGGATCCGTTTCCTCGTCTTCCGGAGGCCGCGTCGCTTCGTCAATGTAATCCACCTGGGCGGAGCGATATGATTGAACGGCGCTCAGCAAGCTGGCAAAACTGGCCTTCAACAATGCACCCTGATCGTGAGGAGTCCGGATCTGATATCTGCTGATATCGACCACCCTCTGGTAATACATGTTGGCCTCAGCCGTATTGCCCAGTTGTTTCTGACATTCAGCGGCATAGTAGAAATCATGGAGAGCCTGATTCCCACTTTTCTGGCGCTGCTGGGTCTCGTAGGCGCTTGCATTCACCGTCTCGGTCTTCAGCTTGATTTCATTGGTACCTGCCCGCTTCACGAACTCCGTGTAGGCCTCGGCATACTTTCCATCTTTGAACAGTTTGTCAGGATTGTTTCCACAGCCTGTTAGCCCGACCGTGACCATGAAAGACACCATGAAAAACAGCACGGCTCTTTTCATCATTATCGGTCCCTCCCCAAGTAGAATTTCTGAAATATATTCAAAGGCTACTCACGAACCAACGATCTGTCAATGCAATCAGGGCGATGCCTCTTTCAGAATACAGTCCTTTCTTCGCTCATCATCGTTTCGAGGTTGTCGAACCGGCTGAAGTGCGAGGAAAAAGCCATTTCGCAGATGCCGATCAGGCATTTTCCAGTGAGTATTTATGTCACCTTTGCATGAGCCCGATTGCTTTTCCATGTTATGCAGAATCGGCGTGGTCTATATCAAGCCGTTTTTCGGCGAACGCATGGATCATCGCAAGATCTTCTTTTTCGGAACGGGCGACGGCCATGTGATCGCGATGACAGGCGGCCAGGGCTGGTGCGACAAATATGCCGGCTCCGGGTGGGACACCATGGATCCCGTTTCCGAAAAAGACGGACGCCCTTCGTATCCGCCAGGCAAAGAGCCATGGGCTGACCACATGCGACTGCTCGACGGTGAAGGAGCGCTTCAAGGGGCCATCAGTTTTCTGGGGCGATATTCCACGTATGCGACGCGGGAAATCCTGAAGACCGGCCTTGGCATCGATGATTCGAGTTCCCGGGAGGGAGTGGATTCCCGTCTATGGGTAATATTCTATCCCGAATTGAAGCATGTCGGCAGTTTAACGGCCTTCATTCTGACCAATACCTCCTGGGATCACCGGCCCATCACCGAAGAATGGTACAGAAATTTATCAGACCCGGATGTCCAGAGCATCCGAATCGTTCAGCCGTATATCACCGATCCGGTCTTCAGAACCAAATTGAAGCAGGCCGTAGAAGCCGGAAAAAACATCAAAATCCTCTTTCCCGGGAAAAGCGACAGCGTTCCCTCACAATACGCGACCAAATATCTCCTTTCCGACATGGCGAAGATCCATGCATCTCTCAAAGCCGCCGGCCGTCCCATCGGAGCACTGGAATTCAGGCAATGGCAGACAGCCGACAACATGCCTCAGATGATTCACATGAAATACGGCATTTTCCTTCACAAGAAGGCCGCCGAACGAGACATGATCATCGACGGAAGTTACAATGCAACCGCCGTTGAAGGCCGCTCCGGCGAGGTGAATTCCGATATCGTCGTGGTCGATCACAGGGTCGCCGTGGAGGCCGCCATGGTGTTCGACGATTATTTCAATCGCGCAGGCACCTTTGACTGCTCGGCCTTCGAGAAGATTTCAGGCGCTGCCGCCGCAATCATTCTCCGGCCGTTCATGTAAATCCCGGGAACCCGGCGTTCCTCGGGCAGCTGGAGGAACAGGCCAGAACCGCCGTCGGACGCGCACGACCAGCCACGCCACGCCCATTCCAAGCAGCCATCCCACCAGGACGTCGAAAGGGTAGTGAACGCCGATATATATTCTTGAATATCCGACCGCGAACGACAGAGCCGCCATACAGACACCGGCGGCAGGACCTGCTTCGAGCCAAATGACCGCAGCAGCAGCCGCGGTGTTCGAAGCATGTGAGGACGGGAAGGATTTGCTGCGTTTGCAGGGAACGAGCGTTCGGGCATCCGTTTCAAGGCAGCAGGGGCGTTTTCTCCCGACAGCTTTCTTCACGAGCCCCGAACTGAGCTGATCGCTTGCGGCAATGGAAAGAAGCAGCATGAGGGCGATCGGCCGGTATTTTCCAGACGCTCCGAGCAACA
>MWAR01000364.1 GCA_002068715.1 bacterium ADurb.Bin374 | reverse complement strand
TGCGCCCACGCCTGCCAGCGGATCTCCCTCGATGCGAACGATGGACCGGTCTCGGCAGCGCTCGACAGTCGGGCTCATTCGATTCTCTTCCAGTCCCTCCCGAACTATGAATGTTCGCGTTTGCCCTGGGGTATTTCTTAGTCAGAATTTGGTAAATGTGTTGATCGTAGCTGCGACGTATTCAAGAGCATCCGGTGGGAGTTCGGGGTAGACCGGGATGGCGAGGGTGTGGTTCGCGGCATACTCGGAGTTTGGGAAGTCGCCGCGTTTGTAGCCGAGGGACTTGAAACACTCTTGCTCGTGAAGCGAGACGGGGTAATAGACGGCGCAGCCGATTTCCTTCTCCGTCAGATGCTGTTTGAGCTCGTCGCGCTTTTCCACCTGGATGACATACTGGTTGTAGATGTGCTTACGTCCAGGTTTTTCTATAGGGGTGTGGATATTGTTGTTGCCGGCGAACAGCTGGTTGTAGCGGGCGGCGTTGTTCCGGCGGCCTTCGGTCCAGGCGGCCAGATGGGGGAGTTTCACCGAGATGACGGCGGCCTGGATGGCATCGAGACGGCCATTGATGCCCACTTCGAGGTGGTGATACTGTTTGGCTCCCCCGTGGACGCGCAGCTTCCGGAGATGGTCGCCCTGCTCGTCACTGTTCGTGGTGACAAGACCGCCGTCACCGAAACATCCCAGGTTCTTGCTTGGGAAAAAGCTGAAACAACCGAAGTCACCGATGGTTCCTGCCTGTTTCCCGTTGAATTCCGAACCTATCGACTGGCAGGCATCTTCGATGACCGGGAGTTTGTGCTTGCGGGCAATAGCCATGATGGCATCCATGTCGGCGCACTGGCCGAACAGGTGAACCGGCAGGATGGCTTTCGTTCGCGGGGTAATTGCCGCCTCGATTTTTGAGGCATCGATGTTGAAGGTGTCGGGTTCGATGTCGACGAACACCGCTTTCGCTCCGACACGGGCGACAGCGCCGGCAGTCGCGAAAAATGAGTAGGGGGTGGTGATGACCTCGTCTCCATGCCCGATCTGCAAGGCCATCAAAGACAGCAGCAGGGCATCGGTGCCCGATGAGACGCCGACAGCGTGTTTGGCGCCGATGTAAGTGGCGAGTTCTTTTTCCATCTTCTCGACGCGCGGTCCGAGAATGAAACCCTGGCTCTCCATCACGGCAAGAACTTCACGGACCACGTGGTCCTTGATCTGGGCGTATTGCGGCTTGAGATCCAGCATCGGCACTTTCATCTGAAAATATTCTCCTGTATAGAATGTTGCGCTGAGAATGGAAAAGACAAATCTCCCGCCTCATCTGAAAGAGGCGGGAGTTCGAAAACGTTCACGGAGGGGGTGGTTTAATAAAGTGATCAGAGGCGCCAATAGCGGAAGCCGGCTTTGCGGGCGGCGGAGGCTTCGAAGAAGGCTTTGACGTCGATCATGACGGGGGGCTTGTCGCCGCGTTCGCAGAGAGTGGCGAGCTTTTTCAGGGAGAGATCCCGATAGGCCTCGTGGCCGACGGCGAGGATCACGACGTCGAAGGTTGGAAGTTTACCCTTGAGGGAGTTCGTGATCTCGAGGCCATACTCCTCTTCAGCCTCATGCGGATCGGCGAGGGGGTCGTGGACCGTGGTGCGGACGCCGTATTCCCCGAGTTCATGAATGATATCGACAACTTTGGTATTCCGGAGGTCGGCGACGTTCTCCTTGAAGGTGAAGCCCAGGATCAGAACGCGGGCGCCGCGGACGGTTTTGCCGGCGCGGATCATCTTTTTGACAGTGCTCTCGGCGATGAATTTGCCCATTCCGTCGTTGATGCGGCGGCCGGCAAGGATCACCTCGGGGTGGTAGCCCAGTTCCTGGGCCTTGAAGGTCAGGTAATACGGGTCGACGCCGATGCAGTGGCCGCCGACGAGGCCTGGAACGAATTTCAGGAAGTTCCACTTGGTGCCGGCGGCGGCGAGAACATCCCGCGTGTCGATGCCCATTTTGTGGAAGATGATCGCCAGCTCGTTCATCAGGGCGATGTTCAGATCGCGCTGCGTGTTCTCGATGACCTTGGCCGCCTCGGCAACCTTGATGCTCGACGCGCGATGGACGCCGGCTTTGATGATGCTGCCGTACACGTTCGCCACGATCTCGAGGGTATCATCGTCGGAACCCGAGACGATCTTCGTGATCGTTTCGAGACGGTGCTCCTTGTCGCCGGGATTGATTCGTTCAGGGCTGTAGCCCAGTTTGAAATCGGTTCCGAATTTCAGTCCGGATTCCCGTTCGAGAATCGGCAGGCACTCGTCCTCGGTGACACCGGGGTAGACCGTCGATTCGTAGACGACGATCGCGCCCTTCTTCATGTACTTGCCGACGCTCTCGGACGACTTGACCAGCGGGGTGAAGTCCGGCTGGTGGGCGTCGTCCACCGGGGTGGGCACGGCGACGATGATGAAGTCGGCTTCGGCGATCACCTTGGGGTCGGTGCTGCAGGTGAGGTGCACGGCGGCCTTGAGGTC
>MWAR01000363.1 GCA_002068715.1 bacterium ADurb.Bin374 | reverse complement strand
TTGCGAGGAACCGGACATGGAGGGTGCCGCGGGAAAGGCCGGTGAGCCGCGTTCCCAGGTCGATCAGGTGTGAAAAACCGTTGTGCCTGAAGTTCGATTCGATCAGCACGGCGCGTCTCGCGCCGTTGCCGTTGCGAACGATGCCCCAGTCGAGATTGAGATACCCGCGAGCGCCCAGTTGATAGGCGGCCCGGCCGAACGCCAGACTCTCCGCGCGCACCTGGTCCGCGATATCCGGATCGGTGAACGGATATGAGAAGCCGACCCACCCACCGTTTTCGAGGATCTGTTCGTCGATTCCGACGAACTCGGGGCCGTGCCGCTCGATGTCGACCAGCGAACCCAGCGTGCTCTCGAGATCGAGCCGCGGCTCGACCAGAATGCTCCCGCCGGTGTACCAATTTTCGAGCCGGGAAAGCAGGTCGGACGGCGTTCCGCACAGGTTGCCGACCCCGCCCGCGCTCTGCACGTTGCGGAGCATGAGCTCCCCTGCATGGAACTGGGAGGCGCTTCTGATCGCCTTCCGTAGCCCGACGGCATCGTCGGCGACGACGCCGGGGACGGTCTCGATGCCGAGATGGCTCGCGATGCGCTTGCATTCGAGCTTGTCATTGAGCTGGTGCGATAGCCCCTCTTCGATCAGCACGTCGTGCGTCGGATTCGCCGGAACGCCGATCGCGGCGGCAACGCGAAGCGTGTTCGCC
Source organism: bacterium ADurb.Bin374 (assembly GCA_002068715.1). The sequence goes on along the minus strand of MWAR01000363.1, from coordinate 2,730 downwards.
GTCTGGATATACGGTTCCAGCATCCAGTCGCCGCTCCGGCACAGATCGCGCGCCTTCTCGATCAGCGCGGCATCGGCCATGAGCGCATCGGCAAGAAGGAACGGTCGCGGGGTGACCGAGGGAAACAGGACCGGGAGGGTCGATGTGAAGCCGCTGACGGCAGCTGCATAAGCGACGAACCTTGGGTCGACCTCGTTGCCGACAATGACCGCATCGCCCGGCGCCGCATGGAATAGAAACCTCGGCGTCCAGACGCTGACTTTCGACATCAGATCGCCAGCGTCGGCCTGAAAAGATTCTCCAAACACTTCCTCGATATTCGCAAACCAGAGTTTAGGCATAAAATGTCCCGTCGCAGACCGGGCACGTCGCCCGGTCGATCCGAAGCCCTTTGCTGGCGCTCTTCAGCCCGCACAGGACGAAATCGAAACCCATCTCCCGCAGCAGTCGCGAATACAGGTCCACGATCCGCTGCTTCGCTTCGGGTTTCAACTCGATGTAGGTTGTTTCCCCCTGCGTCGGCAGGAGCTGGCGCGACGCGTCGACGGCGAAATGCGACAGAATACGCGCGGTATACTCGCTTCCGATGCGCTTTCGAAGGTCTTCCACCATCGGTTCCGTCAGAAGAAGCGTGGAAAACATCACCCGTTTGAGACCGTTCGCCATCAGTGTTTTCAGCAGTTCCCGCACGGCCGATTCGTCATCCTCGAGGCCGGGCACGATCGGGTCGATGTGGACCGTGACGCGCACGCCGAGGTCCTGTATTCTCACCGCGGCTCGAAGCCGTTCCTCGAGCGGGGCAATGTGCTGCTCGAGCGTCACAGGCGTTGCCGGTTTGAACACCGGATTGTACGAGAACTTCGCTTTGTGGGCGCCCATGATCTCGATGCATGCCGCATCGGGCAGCCCCTTGGTCGTGATAATAGCCCGGTCGATGGGGGAGCCTGCAAGAACTTCGAGAAGCCTGGCTGCCAGGCCCGATGCCACGTGACGCGGGGTGAACAGGTCGGTGTAGCGCGACAGTTTCAATATCTTGATGTCGCCCTGGTCCAGCCTGGCGCGGATATCCTGGAGCAGCGACCCGGGTTCCGCGAGGGGAAGGGGCTTGTCGAAGCTCGTGCCGAGTTCGCCGAGTTTCGCGTTCACTGCGGAACGATACCGTGCGTAACAGTAGTCGCAGTCATGCTCGCAGCCCGCCCAGGGCTCGAGATAGTGATACCTGCCGTACCAACAGGTGCCGAGACAGCCGGGGGTGAACAGCGCGATCTTTTCCGTGTCCGTCATTCCCTTTCCCTCATCCTTCCTTGATTGCCGTCAGATGACTGAGAAAGCAGGTTCTGCGGCGTCGTTCCGTGATGCGGAAACCGCCGGCGTGCAATGCCTCTTCCCAGGCATCGATGCCGGTTGCAAACTCTTCTCTGAGAGTGATCAGGAGGTCCTCCCGGACCTTCGGCCAGCGTTCGCCATACCACCGTTCCGCATCGGCAAGCACCAAATGCATGTTCTTCTCGAGCGTGCTTCGGGGAAAATCAAAGACCGCGTCTTCGATGACGAACCTCGCTCCCGGCACGAACCGCTGTCCGATCAGTGCGAAGAAATCGATCTTCTCGGGGTCCGTCAGATGGTGGAGCGCCTTGCGTGACGAGCCTCGGGTGAAGGTTTCGTCCTCGAGACGGCAGGCCAGAAAGGGCAGCTCCAGGAGCCTGACGTTCGGATACGTCTCGAGTCGCTTCCGCGCGATGTCGAGCTGCTGGCGGGAGATGTCGACTCCGACGGCGCGCCGGCACAGTTTTGCCGCGACCGACAATGCCGCGCCGTTCCCGCAGCCGAAATCGACGAAAACGTCATCGGGAGCGAGTTCGAGGGGTGCGAGATACTCGAGAATGTCCTTCTCGTCGAAGGGAAACAGCGTGTTGTAATGTTCGACGAGAGCGCCCGATTTCCAGACGTCCGGGGCGTCGGTTCCCATCGGCAGTGTTCCTTTCCATGTGTATTATATTCTATATAATTCCGCCCCGGCTGCTGCCGGGATGTCCACGGAACATGATGATACCACACGCCTCTTTGGAGCGCCACCGGGGCTGATCAGGAAGGTTCCTGAGTTGCCAGGCCCGTTGGGGGCGGGAGAACCTCAGGGGGCGGTTTCCTTCAGATAACGCGAGAGTTCAAGATACGCCTCGGTGAGCTCCTGACAGAGCCGTGTGGCGGTTTCGATCTTCTCCGGCTCGTTTCCGTACCGGTCGGGGTGATACCGCATCATCATTTCCTTCCAGGCCCGTCGGACGGTAGCGAGGTCCGAACCGGCCGGTATTTCGAGGCGGCTGTAACAGCGCTGAAGGCGGGTATCGAGAGGACGACCCGGGCGGGGATGGCTGGCTGAAGCATGGGTTGCATCCTCCTCTTCGTCCGGCCAGGGAATATCTCCGCGTTCGAAATCGCGGAGCGAGCGGCCGAGCCAGGCGTTGACATACGACCTGACCACGCGAAGCAGACGTGACGGAATGCTCATGGCGTTTTCTCCCGGATTTCATGGTAGCACGGGCGGGGCGAATCCGGAGCATTTCGTCTTCTGCCATCCTGCACGTTTTTCTTGTCAGAAGAGGGAAAAGTGGTACATGATACCGGTGGTACCGGGTTTTCTTGAAAAACACAGTCAGAGGATGGAGGAAAACGTATGATAGCTGTCGGCATATTCGTTCTCGTCATCGGTCTTGCCCTGCTGTACTGGCG
>MWAR01000362.1 GCA_002068715.1 bacterium ADurb.Bin374 | reverse complement strand
CCTCGTAGCCGCCGTACCAGAAGATGATCGAGAGGCCGACCGTATTGATGAACTCGATGACCGGCGACGTCGCTGAGTTGATGCGGTTTCCCTTCATCGTCTCCTTGAAGTTCTCCTCGTTCGCCGTCTCGAAGCGGCCACGAATGAACTCTTCGAGCGTGAATGACTTCACGACCTTGACGCCGGTGATGTATTCCTGCAGAACCGTCGCGATATCGCCGATGCGCGTCTGCATGCGGGTCCCGATCTTCTTCATCTTGCGGGAGAACTTGTTGATGATCGCGCCGATGATGGGAATAATAATGATCGATATAACGGCGAGCTTCCAGTGGAGCCAGAAGATGTAGCCGCAGAATCCAACGAAAGCGATGATGTCGCCGAGCAGGCCCGTCGAGCCCGACAACAGTCCCTGCAGCACCAGCACGTCGCTCGTGATGCGGCTCATCAGCTGCCCCGTGCGCTGGCGCTCGTAATAGTTCAGCGACAGGCGAAGCAGGTGGTCCATGCACTGGGAGCGGATCGTCGTGAGAATGCGCTGGGAAACCCAGGTCATGATATAACTCTGGATGAAGTTCGCGATACCCTTGATGCCCATCACGACGATCAGCGAGATCGCGATGAGGTTGAGGATGTCGACCCGGCGATTGACCAACACGTCGTTGACCACGCTTTTCATGATCCAGGCCGGGTAGATCGTGCATATGGCCATCACGAAGCTGAAGAAGATCCCCGCGAACAGATGCGGCAGGTATCCCCGGAAGTATCCGAGCAAACGGCTGAGAGTCTTCATCGTTTCGCCACCTCGTCGAGCCGCCGAAGCAAATGTTCCGCGACCCGGGCCGCGGCGCCTGGCTCGCCGAGGCGCTTGCGCACCTCGCGAAGATCGTTCCTGATACTGCTTTGGCGCTCGGGCGACTCGAGGATCGACACCGCCTCGCGCGCGATGGTCTCGGGATGGAAATCCCCTCTGATGAACTCGGAAACGACCTCACGGCCGGCCACGACGTTCGGAAGCCCGATATGCGGCACCTGGATCAGGTATTTCGACAACAGCGAGGTGAACCAGTTCGTCTGATAGACGATCAGCATGGGCGTGCCGATGATGGCCGTTTCCAGGGTCGCGGTGCCGGAGGCGACCATCGCAAGGTCGGATGCGGCCACGGCTTCGTACGTCTGGCCGCGAAGCACGGTGATGGGCAGGTTGCAGTCGTTCAGATGCGGCTGAAGGACGGCGTCACCGATCGAACCGGCAACCGGCAGCAGGAACCTGGTGTCAGGCCGCTTCACAGCGATCGTTTTGGCGGCCTTCAACAGGGGCGGCAGGATGTAATAGATCTCCTGGTTCCTGCTGCCCGGCAGCAGGGAAACAAGCGGTCCCTCCCCCAGGCCATGCTGCATCCGGAATTCGGCCGGCGGCATCCGGCTCGCGGCCGTCCCGATAAGGGGGTGACCGAACCATTCGACCGGGATGCCCGCCTGCTTCCAGATATCGACCTCGAACGGGAAGACGACGACGGCTTCATGAATGACGCTCGCTATTTTACGAACCCGGCTCGAGTGCCATGCCCATACCTGTGGAGTTATATAATAGATAACATGTATTCCGAGGGCCTTAGCGGCCTTCGCCACCCGGACGTTGAAACCGGGGTAATCGATCAGGACCAGGATGTCGGGTCGCCGCGCCGCAAGAATGCGGCAGGTGTCGGAATAAATGCCCCACAGGTGTCTGAAGTTGCTCAGCACCTCGACAAACCCGATGACGGCCAGTTCGTCGATGCTGTGAATGCACTCGAGACCGGCCTTGCGCATCAACGGGCCGCCGATTCCTTCGGCAACGATATCCGGCGCGAGCTTTTTCACATGAGACAGCACGAGCGATCCCTGCAGATCGCCGCTGTGCTCGCCGGCTATGAAAAAGATGCGCTTCGGACTCACGCCGTTTTCTCCCTGCGAAGCAGGCACGATGCAGCCAGCACCGACAGAATCAGACAGGTCGACATGAAGGTGCGGCGTTCGGACCGGAAGGATTCGTTCCAGTCCCACTTCGGGTGCGTTTCCGCGGCTTCGTCGGCCTCATCGGGACGTCTCGGAATGAACGCGGGCGTCCGCGCGGCCCAGGACTCGAACGATTCTGGAAACGTGTTTTTCAGGAACGCCTCTTCATACGGGATCATTGTTGAAAATTCAACGATATAGAATATCGTCGCAACGATGCCGACCGGGAGATTGCCGGCGCAGAGCAGCAGGCCCGCGACTTTCATGGCATTGGCAAGATAGAGGGGGTGCCGCACCCAGGCGTAGGGGCCGCTGGTGACGAGGCGGTCCGCGCAGATCTCGCGAGTCCGCGTCGTGGGCCCGATATGTCTGATCGACGCCAGCCGCAGCATTTCCCCGGCAACGACGAGAGGCAGACCGAGCAGCCAGCCGAGCGGGCGGAACTTCGCCCTGGCCATCAGCAAAAGGGCGATCGGAACCGGGAGGATATCGCGCCAGCGGAAGAAGAATCCGCCGATCCGTTCCCGCAGACCGCCCGGAATCGGGCTTTCATTCATTTGCGGGTCCATCCGGTCTTTATCTGGGCGAGAATCTCGAGAGCGACTTCGAGGGCGTTTTTCCCGTCCTCGATCGTCACGAGCGGCTTGCGCTTTTCCCGGATGCAGGTGATGAAATGCTCGAGCTCCTGGCGCAGGGGTTCCACGCGCTGGATGTCGAGTTGTTCCTTGATGATCTTCTCCTCACGTTCGTCCATGCGGCGAAGCGTGATGGCCTGGTTGGCGTAATCGAGCGAGCAGTATTTGTCGAGTTCGAAAATGCGCAGCTTGCGGATCACTTCGTCGCTCACGCGCGAGGCGGTCAGGTTCGCGATGCAGCCGTTCTCGAACAGGATGTGGGCGTTCGCGATATCCTCGTTTTCGGTGAGAACCGGGATGCCGACCGCATCGATGCGGGCGATCGGCGACCGCACGAGGGAGAGTACGATGTCGATATCGTGGATCATCAGGTCCTGAACGACGCCAACGTCTGAAATGCGCTTGGAGAACGGTCCCATGCGTTGGCATTCGATGAACCGTGGATATTCACAGAACGACTGGAGCCGGATGATGGCGGCGTTGAACCGCTCGACATGGCCAACCTGGAGCGTCAGCTGCTTGGCCCCGGCGAGCTTCACGAGGTCGGTCGCCTCGTCGAGCGTCTTGGTGAGAGGTTTTTCGATGAACGTGTTGACATTGCGCTCGAGGAAAAACCTCGCCACCTCATGGTGCAGGAACGTCGGGACGACGACACAGACAGCATCGACGTTCCCGTCGAGTTCCCGGAAATCGCGGTGATAGGAGACACCGTATGTTTCGGCGATCTCGC
>MWAR01000361.1 GCA_002068715.1 bacterium ADurb.Bin374 | reverse complement strand
CGGCATGAAACAGCGGCTCGGCGTCGCCGGCGCCATACTCCACCACCCTGCCCTGCTCATGCTCGACGAGCCAACGAACGGCATGGATCCCCAAGGCCGCGCACAGATGCGCGACATTCTCCGAAACATCCACGACCGCGAGGGAACGACGATCTTCCTCTCGTCTCATCTCCTCGACGAAGTACAGCGGCTCTGCGACTACGTCGTCATCGTCGACCACGGGAAGATGATCCGCCAGGGCTTTGTGGGCGACCTGCTGAATGACGGCCACGAAACCTGGGAACTGCGCCTTCCACCCGGGGAATCCGCCAAAGCCGCCGATCTTCTGAAGGGCGGTTCCCATGTTTTCAACGTGAAAAGCGCGCCACGCGGGCTCGAGATCAACATCGCATCCGGAACGTCCCACGAGATCAACCGGACGCTGGTAGAGGCCGGCATCGCCGTCTCGGCGCTGATCCCGCGCGAGGCCTCGCTCGAAGAGACATTCCTCGCCCTCACCGATTCCGAACCGGGAGCCGACCGGACATGATGCGACGTATGCTCGTCCTGTTCGCCTTCGAACTGAAAAAGGTGCTCTCCCGGAAAAAGGCGCTCCTGTTTCTGCTCGCGCTGAACGTCGTGCCGATCATCGCGAGCATCGGCGCCATGCTCGCGTATCTGAAGATGCGCAGCTTCGGCCTCGGCAGCATCGAGTATTCGGTGCTAGTCGAGATGGTGCAGGGCCTCTTCACGGCCCACATGAAGCTGTTCGCCTGGATCTCACCGTTCTTCCTCGCCCTCGTCGTCGGCGACATCGTCTCCGGCGAGGCCGGCCGCGGCCACCTGAAGACGCTGCTGCTGACGCCCGTCGCCCGCTGGCAGGTGCTTCTCGCCAAAGGCGCCGCGGTGATGGTGTTTCTGCTCATCGCCGTCGCCCTTGGCGGCCTGTTTCTGCAGATCGACCTCTGGGTCGCCCACAGCCTGAGCCGCAGCGGCGCCATCGTCATGGACGCCCGAGAATCCGGCGCGATCCTCGCCGACACCGCCACCGGCCTGCGCCTTCTCACGATCAGCTTCATGACGAACCTCGCGATGGTGGCGTATTTTCTGCTGACCGCACTGTTCTTCGAAACGCCGATCCTGATGGCGTTCTCGAGCCTCATCCTGCTGATGGCCATGCAGACCTACGTCATGATGGCCCCCTACCTCGCGAAGCTCGACGCCGCCTACGCCCGCTGGCTGCCGTGGTGCTTCACCCGCCATCTTTCCGAACTGACGGATGTGAAGACGATCTACGGCGTGCTCGACCAGTCACTGACACTCTCGAGCAGCGTCATTCGAGAACCACTGATCGGAAGCCTCGGATGGGCCGCCGCCTTTTTCCTCCTGGCGCTGTTCGTCTTTCATCGGCGCCAGATTCTTTCCTGATCGCCCTCCATGAGCATTCCGAAAGAGCGCGTGCTGGTCGCCCTGTCAGGCGGCGTCGATTCATCGGTCACGGCCGCTCTGTTGAAGGAAAGCGGCCACGAGGTGTTCGCGGCGACCCTCAAAACCTTCTGCTACGCCGACCGGGGCGGCGGCACCAAGGCCTGTTGCGGCCTGGAAGGACTCGCCGCGGCGCGGGCGGCTGCCGCGGCACTTGATATACCTCATACGATATTTGATGTCTCCGCGGCTTTCGAGCGTGACGTCATCGACAATTTCACGGCCGAGTACGCGGCCGGTCGCACACCGAATCCCTGCGTGCGTTGCAATGCGACTGTCAAGATTCCCTGGCTTCTCGAAAAAGCCCGCACGCTCGGCTGCACTGCCATCGCAACGGGGCATTACGCACGAGTCGAGCCGGTGCCCGACGGCGGCGTCGGCCTGTTCCGCGGCGCCGACACGGCAAAAGACCAGGCCTACTTCCTCTGGGAAATCCCTGCCCGCGTTCTTCCCCATCTCAGGCTTCCGCTCGGCGGAATGAAGAAGCCTCAAGTGCGCGACCTGGCCCGAAGATTCGGCCTCTCGAATGCCGAAAAACCCGAGTCCCAGGAAATCTGTTTCGTCCCGGACGGCGACTACGTCGCGTTTTTGCGAGAACGCCTTCCGGCCAACCATCCCGGATTCCGGCCCGGCCCGATCGTCGACACCTCCGGGAACCGCATCGGAACGCACGCCGGCTACCTCGGTTTCACGATTGGTCAGCGCAAGGGACTCGGCGGCGGCCACGGTCGGCGTCTCTTCGTCGTCGCGATCGATCCGGCGACCTGCACCGTCGTGGCGGGTGAGGCCCTCGATATCGAGGGTCGTATTCTTCGCATCGACCGCGTGAATTCCCTGCTGCCATCGCCACTCGTTCCGGGAGCGGCCATCTCGGTCCAGATCCGTCACCGGGCGAAAGCCCTTCCGGCACGCATCGTCAATGTCTCCGACACCGGATCGATTCTGCTCGAGCTGATCGAAACGGCCCGCTCGATCACGCCAGGCCAGTCAGGCGTCTTGTTCGACGGCGAGCGCCTCATCGCGGGCGGCCGCATCGTGGGATCAGCCTCGGATATCTGACGAAATCATTCCGCCCGGCGCTCCTGATGCAATCAAAAACATCGTTTGCATGCAGCCTTTCGCCGAGGATCCCGATGCGACTGCCCGAACCTCAGGACGACGAATTCTCTTCTGTATGCCTCAGTCTGACGATTGCGGGCAAAAAGTTTTTTTGACGTTGATGGCCTTCATGATCAGCGAGGGAGCGCTGACCGGATCTATCAATTCGCCGGGATTGAAAAGAATGGTGTCTCCGCGCGCCTCGACCTGCATATTCTGGCTTCCGAACTGCAGAAACAGTCTTCTGATACGCGAATCGAAAAGCTGCCGCACGGCCGTTTCCGATTCGCCCTGCAACACGAATGTTTTCGAAAAGGTCGGATCTTCATCGAAGTTGATATCCTGACCGCCGAACAGTTTGCCGAGGAAATCGAATATGGCGTTTTCCCGCCGGATGAAAAAATGCGGCAGAGAAAGATCGCTCGACTTGATGATGCAAAGCGTCTGCGTGTAGGTGTGGGAGTTCTTGCCCGAACCGGTCCGATAGCTGTAATCGAACATTCTGACTTCATCGCTGTCGTTCTTCCCGACGAGAACGTTGTAGGACGTGCGATTGCGGCCGAGATTGAAAATTTTGAAGAGCCCGAAACGGTCCTCGGCATTATCCGCCTCGAGGAACTGGAATTTCATCTTCCGCGCCGCCTGTTGCCAGGCTTCTCTCCGCTTCCGCGCTTGAACTAGGCTGAGAACGATCAGCAGACCGAAAATGAGTATGAAGCCGGCGAAAACCATGAATCCTTCCATACGCTCCTCCGCGACGCTCGAATACGCTCTTCACGTCATCTTAGCACCCATCCTCCAACGAATGCCAGTTTTCACGTTCTCCCGCTGAGGGCATCGCCCCGCGGCAGATCGAAAAAAAGCAGTCGCTATTGAGGTTCGTCACGAGTATTGCGAAGGAGGCGAGTTCTCCCCTGCCTCGACACGAATGGGAATACACAGTCGGCTTTTGTCATGCGGAAATCTGGACAACGAATACGCCCGCCGGCGAGACCGGCGGG
>MWAR01000360.1 GCA_002068715.1 bacterium ADurb.Bin374 | reverse complement strand
CCGCTCGCGACCTTCGACGTGATCATGCGCGAACTTGGCGAGTTCGATCCCTCGCTGCTCGAACGGCCGATGCTGGTCGTGGGCAACAAAATGGATCTGCCCGAGGCGCGCGAGGCCTGGAAAAAATTCGAGAAAGCCCTGAAAAAGCGCAAGCTTCCGGCGTTCCCCCTTTCCGGTGCTACCAAGGAAGGAACCAAGGAACTGGCCGAGCGTATCTGCGCCGAACTCGCGACCCTGCCGGTCCAGGAGACGATGACGCCCGCCGCCGGCGAAAAGGTGTTTGCCTACCTGCCCCCGTTCCAGATCGAAGAGATCGATAAGGGATACTGGATCGTGAAAGGCGCCGAAATCGAGCGCCTCGTCGCGATGACTGATTTCGCCAGTGACGAAGGGGTGGCCCGGTTCCGCAAGAAGATCCAGAAAATGGGACTCACGGACGAGCTTGCCCGCATCGATGCGGACAAAGAAGACACCGTCGCCATCGGGGAAATGGAGTTCGCCCTCAGGGAGTTCTTCTCATGAAGATCGGCCTCTTCGGGGGCAGCTTCAATCCGGTTCATCGACACCACGTGAGGATCGCCGAGTCGGCGCGCGATGCATGCGGCCTCGACGAGGTCTGGTTCATTCCCGTTCATCAGCCCGTTCACAAGGAAGGTTTCGACCTTCTGCCATACGAGGCTCGACGCTCCATGGTGGAAACGGCCATTCGCGGCTTGCCCGGCCTCCGCATCTGCGACGTCGAGCGCGACCTGGGCGGTCTGTCCTATACGTTCCGCACCGTGCGCGCCCTACGGGAACGCCATGCCGGATGCGATTTCATGCTGGTGATCGGGGCCGACTCCCTCCGGGACCTCCCGGGCTGGATGTCCGCCGAAGAGCTGGTGCGTGAGATCGGTTTTGCCGTCGTCGTCCGGCCGGGAGTAGCCGGCGATCTGTCTCTTCCGAACGCCCGGAGCGGCTGGGTTCCCCTCGAACCCGATCCGGCTTCGTCGAGATCCGTCAGGAGCGAGATCGCCCGGGGGCGTCTGAGACGTCTGCCGGTGCCGCCGGCCGTCATGGCGCAGATCGTGGAGCGGGGATATTACGGTTGCTGGACCGGCCCGTATGGTATATGGCATGATATAATATCTGCCAGGGCGGCCGCGCTCCCGGCGGGTCTGAGGACGCATGTGGAAAGTGTCGCCAGGCTCGCGGCGGAATATGCCTGCGAGTTCGGTCTCGATGCGAGGCTCGGCCTGCTCGCGGGGCTGGCGCATGACCTGTTTCGCGGGGCCGGGTCGTCCGAGATCCATGCGATGGTCGAACGCGCCGGCATACGCCTCGGGACGCTCGAGAAAAAGATTCCGATGCTGGCGCACGGGGCCGCCGCCGCCGCGTTCCTTGAAAGCCTAACGCCTCCGCCGCCGCCGGCACTCTGCCGTGCCGTCAGGTGGCACACGTTCCCCAGGCCGGCTCATGCACCCCTGACGAGGGCTCTCATCATGGCCGATGCTCTCGATCCTTCACGAGGAGAGCTGGAACGCGACCGCATCCGCAGCTCGGATTTGCCGATCGAATGCCGCTGGAAGAACGTCGTGGCTCTCAAACGCGTGTGTGCCGATCGCGCGGAACGGGACAGGCGAGATACCGAGCCCGGCCCCGCCGCCGTACGGACAGCCGGCGTTTTCGCCGCAGGTAGTGCATGGAACCGGGAATGATGCCTCCGGCAAAGGAACCGGCTTCGGTTCAGGAGGGCGAGACGACGGAGCGGCCGCTTCCCGGAGGACGAAACGGAAGAAGCGCCTGGGCCGTTCTCGAAATATTGTTTGTTCTATTGAACATTCTCTATTTCGCCGGATGGATGCAGAGATGGTTCTTCATCCGCGTGCCGACGGGAGAGATTGCCGAGCGTGCCGGGGTGTCCGGTGGGGAAGGGAACTCCGAGCCGGCCGGTGTTTCCCGGCTGTCGCGCATGAATATCCTGTGCCTCGGCATCGATTCGGTCGAGGGATCGCACCGGACCGACACGATCCTGGTGGTCGGCATCGACCCGCACGAGCGGCGCGTGACGGCTCTTTCCGTTCCGCGTGATACCAGGGCGCTCATCAACGGGGCGGCCCACAAGATCAACGAGATGTATGCGCGCCACGGCGAGCTTGCCCTCCGGAGCATGATCGAGGAGCTGCTCGATATCACGATCGACCGGTATGTCATGGTCGATTTTGCCGGCTTCACGAACACCATCGACCTGCTGGGGGGGATCGATTTGATGATCGAGCAACCCATGCATTACGACGACAACTGGGGAAACGTTCACATCCATTTCAACCCGGGCCAGGCGCACCTGAACGGGAAAAAAGCCCTCGAATACGTGCGGTTCAGGGCCGACGCGGCCGCCGATCTCGGTCGTATCAAGCGCCAGCAGCGCTTCATCAGCGCAGTTCTCGAGAAGATCAAGACCCCGTCCATCGTTGTGCGGCTGCCCCAGCTGATCCAGGAAGCCTACGGGCATATTCGCACCGATCTGCGCATCGCCGAAATGCTCGATCTGGCGCTCGCGCTCAAGAACGGTCCTATTTCGATCCAGACGATGTCCCTGCCGGGCGACGCCCGGTATATCGACAAGATCAGTTACTATCTTCCATTCAAGGAAGAAGCTGTCGCGATCGGCGCCAGGCACTTCGCGACCCTTTCCCTGCTCGATCTGGAAGCGCCCTTCGCGACCCGGGGACACGCGAGCGAAGCCGCACGGACGACGACGGCTTCCGCCCCGCCCCCCGCGGATAGCATCGCATCCCAGTCCCGCTGAGGAACACGATGAAAACGTCGCTGTTCGATTTCGACCTTCCGCCCGAACTGATCGCCCAGACTCCGGCCCCGGAGCGGACGGCGTCGCGGCTTCTCGTCTTCGATCGCTCCGTGGAGACCGTCGACCACCTGACGTTTCGTGACATCCTTACGCTGATTCCACCGGGGGACCTGCTCGTCGTGAACCGCTCCCGCGTCATTCCGGCCCGGCTGTTCTCCTGCCCGCCTCCGGGTGCGAAGCCCGCGGAGATCCTGCTCGTGCGCGATCTGGGTGATGGCCGGTGCGAGGCGATGGTGAGGCCCGGGCGACGGTTCAAACCTGGTGCCTGTCACACGGTTCCCGGCGGCGCCACGCTGACCGTCGAAGCCGTGCTGGAATCGGGGTTGCGCGTGCTCCGGGCCGGCCACTGCCGGGACATCGTCGCCGTCTTTCGCGAGCACGGAGAGATGCCGCTTCCGCCCTATATCACGTCGCGGGAAAGCACCCCCGAGCGTTATCAGACCGTGTTCGCGAGCGAGGAGGGCTCGATCGCCGCGCCGACCGCGGGGCTGCATTTCGACGCCCGGCTCATCGACGATCTTCGCTCACGAGGCGTGCTGATCGGGGAGACCCTTCTCCACGTCGGCCTTGGCACGTTCAAACCCGTCGAGGCGGATGACACCGATGAACACGTTATGCATAGTGAAAGATATTATATAAGCCCGGAGCTTTCGGGATTGCATGCCTCGGTTCGCG
>MWAR01000359.1 GCA_002068715.1 bacterium ADurb.Bin374 | reverse complement strand
GGGGCCGTCTTGACGAACGCGACGCCCTCGGCCAGGTCTATTTCGTCGGGTTTCGCCCCGAGCAGGCCGGCGGCAGCCTCGAGAAGACGCGGTTTGAGTTCCTTCGCCGCCGACACAAGGGCGTTTCCGGACATGAAGGTCGTGCGACTCGCCACGGTTGGGCCGGAGTCGGGAACGAAGCCGGTGTCGGTCTCGACCATGAACACCTTGTCGAAAGGGATACCGAGGGCGTCGGCTGCAATCTGAGGCAGGATCGTGCGGGCGCCCTGCCCCATCTCGGTGTTTCCGACGGCGCACTGGACCGTTCCGTCCTTCATGATGATCATGCTCGCGCCGGCGCGGTCGAGATGCTTGCCGCCGGCCCCAAGGCCGACGCCGTAATACACGGTCGAGATGCCGATGCCGCGACGCACGTTGCCGCTTCGCGCGGACGGATGCTGCCACTTTTTGGTCCAGTCGGACTTCGCGACGGCCTTGTCGATCGTCTCGGAAAGGCCGCACGACTGGTCGATCACCTGTCCGGTGACGGTCTTCGTTCCGAGTTTCAGACCGTTGCGGCGCCGGATCTCGACGGGGTCGATCTTCAACTCGTCGGCGATCTCGTCGATGAGGGTCTCGCCCGCGAAAATGACCTGGGGCGAGCCGAAGCCGCGGTAGGCGCCGCACGGCACCTTATTGGTCGCCATCGCGAAGGATTCGATGAGAACGTTGTCGCAGACATAGGGCCCGAGGGCGTGAACCGTTCCGCGCCAGAGGACGATCGGGCTGAGCGTCGCGAAGGCGCCGCCGTCGACGTAATATTTTATATCTGCAGCGATAATTTTTCCATCGATGTTGGTGCCGACCTTCATCTGGATCAGCGCTGGATGACGTTTGGAGCTGGCGATAATATCTTCTTCGCGCTTGTAGACGAGTTTCACGGGACGTTCGAGCAGGTGCGCGATCATCGATGCGTGACCGGCGAGGATCGAGGGGAAGTCCTCCTTGCCTCCGAAGCCGCCGCCGGTCGTGGTCTGAATGATGCGTACCTTGTTTCTCTGGCAGCCGAGAATATCGGAAACTGCGTCGTGGACGTAGAAGGGGCACTGCATCGAGCCGTAGACGGTCATCGAGCCTTCGATGCCGGGCACGGCGATCATGCCCTGGGTTTCGAGGTAGGCGTGCTCCTGGTATGGGGTTTCGTACTCGCGTTCGAAGATGTGGACGGCTTTCGCGAAGGCGGCTTCGAGGTCGCCGTGCCTGATGACGTATCGGCTGAAGATATTGTCGTTTTTATATAATCTCGGCGCGGACGGTTCGAGCGATTCGCGGATCGAGAGGATCGGCTTGAGAGGCTCGATGTCGAGCTTCACCGCCGCCGCCGCCGCGAATGCCTGCTCCTGCGTATCGGCCGCGATGAGGGCGACCGGTTCGCCGTGGAACTTCACGAACTCCGAGGCGAGAAACGGCTGGTCGTCGAGGACGAGGGGATTCACATTCCGGCCGGGGATGTCGGCAACCGTGAAGACGCGGTGAACGCCGGGCATGGCGAGCGCCTTCGACGCGTCGATTCCCTTCAGCCTGCCGTAAGCGACCGGCGAGCGGACCGTCGCGGCATACAGCATGCCGGGAAACGAATAATCATCAATATATTTTGCTTTTCCGTTTACCTTATCCCAGGCATCTTTTCTCGGAAGAGATGAACCGACGGCAGGCATGAGGGACCTCCTCGGGGCAGTTTGAATTGGAACGAATGGTTCGCCATGAGTGTATCACGGTCACGACTTGGTATGCATCACCCAGATGCCGTCCCAGTCGTCGGGCGGCGGTTCGTGCAGGAAATGGGCGCACCGGTCGGCGTAGACCCTCGACAGGGTGTCGCCCGGGTGCAGCTCGAGCGCCTCGCCGAACGCCCGGCCGGCCGCTTCCCACTCGCGTTTGTGGTAGAGGTTGATGGCGTTTTTGTAGCAGGCGAGCAGGTCGTCCATGTTCGGGAACGAGGTCGTATCGTGGTGGTCGAGAATCTCGTAGATTTTCGCGGGGCGGTTCTTGCCCTTGACCCGCAGCAGATCGACTTCGCGCGACCGGTGCGGGTAAACGAGCCGACTGAAGCTGTTCTCGCTGACGAGAATGCTCGTGCCGTAGAACTTGTTGGCGCCCTCGAGGCGCGAGGCAAGGTTCACACCGTCGCCGATGACCGTGTAATCCATGCGTTTGAGTGAGCCGATGTTGCCCACCAGCACGGTGTCGGTGTTGATGCCGACCCCGATATCGATCGTCTGGAGCCCCTTCTCGACGCGTTTTCCGTTGAACTCTTTGAGCGCTCGCTGCATCTCGATCGCTGTGATGACGGCGCGATCGGTGTCCTCGCTGGTCGTGAACGGCGCGCCAAAGACGGCCAGCATGGCGTCGCCGATGAATTTGTCGAGAATTCCCCCGTGGTGGAAAACGATGTCTACCATCGTGGTGAAATACTCGTTCAGCATCGCGACAGTGTCTTGCGCACCGAGCCGTTCGGAGATCGTCGTGAAGTTGCGAATGTCGCTGAAGAGGACCGTCAGCTCCTGCATTTTGCCGCCCAGCATGCCGTCGGAGTTGAGGAGCTGGTCGGCGACTTCCTTGTTCATGTAGCGCGAGAGCGTGTTCTTGAGGCGCTTTTCGCCCGTCAGGTCCTCGAAGGCAAGCAGGCCTCCCATGGGGCGGTTCTGCGCGTCGTGCAGCGGTGCGACGGCCATGTTGAGCGAGACGCGGCGCCCCTTGGGGTCGACGATCTCGGCGTCGAGGAAGTTGTCGGCCTCCTGGGTCGCGATGACGCGGCGCAGGCTGTCGACGATCCAGTGATTGTCGCCGGTGAAGAAGATGTCGGCGTATTTTCCGATGATCTGGTCGGTCGTCACGCCGAACGTGCGCAGGGCGACGGCGTTGCATTTCTCGATCTTGCGCATGGCGTTCACCGTGATGACACCGTTGCTGAGGCTTTCGAGGATGCTCTCGCTGTAGTTCTTCATGTTCAGCACTTCATCGAACAGCTTGGCGTTCTCGATCGCGATCGCCGCCTGCGCCGAAAAGGTTTTGAGCTTTTTCTCGTCTACGCGGGTGAACACCCCCACCCTTCTGTTGAGTACCTGCGTCACGCCGATCGTCTTCCCGGTGCGGTTGACGACAGGCATGCAGAGAATGTTCTTCGTGCGATACCCCGTTTTGCGGTCGATCTCCTTGTTGAATCGCGGATCGGCGTAGGCATCGGGGATATTGATCGTTTCGCCGCTCGTGAACACCTTTCCGGCGATGCCGAGATGGGCGAGGAAGCGGATCTCCTGGTCGTCGAGGCCGAGAGCGACCTGCGACCAGAGTTCGTTGGTCTTCTCGTCGTGCAGGAACAGCGTCGCCCGGTCGGCGTCGAGGATCATCGTCACGGCCTGCATAATCTTCTCGAGGAGCGGCTTGAGGTTCAGCTCTGACGAGATCGCCGCGGTGACTTCCTGCATGCGGTCCTCGCTCTCGCGGGCGCGCCGGGTAAGCTCCAGATCGCGCGCGTTTCTGAGGGCCGCGGCCGCGTTGCCCGAGATGTCGGCTACCGCGGCAAGGTCGGCCGGGGTGAACTCGCCGGACGTCTTGTTGAGAAGTTCGATGACACCCACGGGAACGTCGTTTCCAAAGACCCGCAGCGGGACGGCGAGAATCGATTTCGTGACAAACCCGCTCTGCCGGTCGACTTCCTGGTTGAAGCGGACGTCGCCATACGCGTCGTTGATGATCTCGGCCTTGCCGGACGCCATTATAGCATAAGCTATACTTCCGCCTGGCGAGAGCCGGATCTCCTCAACCACGTTTCCGTGCATGACGCGGGAAAACAGTTCGCCGGTTTCGGGATCGAGCAGAAACAACGTGCCGCGCTCGGCACCGACGATCCGGACGGCGATGCCGACCGTGATGGAAAGCAGGTTGTTGAGCAGGGCCGTCGAGGCGTCGAGCAGGCGGGCGACCTGAGCGAGCACGCCGGTCAGCGTGGCACGCCCCGATTCGGGCGAGCGTCCGGCAAGGGCGGAGATGAGCCCGTCAATCTGTTCCGACGTGAGGCTCCCGTCGACCAGCGCAGACAGCAGGTTCGGCGGCAGATGAGCCCCTGCCTCACCATCGGCCGGAGCACTCTCGACCCGCTCACCCGAAAGAATCTTTTTCAGATTCTCCACAACGCTGGCCAGTTTCATGCATCCTCTCTCCACGCAAGTCTACCAGCGGATATCCCCGAATACAATCCCTCCGGGTGCCGAAAGGCCCGCGCAGATCGGCGCGGGCCTTTCCTTCAGACATCGTTGGGGCCGGAACGGAACGGGTCGTTCACTCCCCATTCGCTTCGAGCGGCTTCGGAAGTTTCCCTAGGGACGGAACGAGCAGCTTCAGCGCCGCATCTAACAGCTTCGTGCGGATCGCTTCTCCGGTCACGGCCTCGAACCGGAAGCCAAGGAATATTCCGCGATATTCGTTCCCCGATTCCGCCGTGCCGGCCACGGAGAGGCCTGCAGCCCGGCCGTCTTCGGTTTTCACAAACGGAGCCGCGGGAGCATCGCATTCCATGATCGTCACGTCTTTTGCCGACTTCGCCGAGTCTTCGCCGTTCAGTTCGAAGGGAACGGCAGCGCCGTCTTTCGCGGCGAACGACAAGCGGGGAAGATCGCGGTCGTCTTCGAGGTAACGGAATTTGAAGAAGCCCTCGAGCAGGGGCATATTGGTGTTCTTCTGCTCGACCGACTGGGCGGCGAGGAACAGCGCTCCGCCGCCGGAGAGGTAATTCGCGAGGTCGTCGGCCGACGGGGCGAGCTCGCCGAACGAGCTGACCGAGACGCTGTCGGTGAAGACGGCGCCGTTCCGGTACTGACGGAGAATGTCGGCGTATTTATACCCGAACACCTTGGGATCCCACAGGATGTCGGGCTGGAGGCCGAGGTTCTTGAACGCGCGAAGCAAAAGAGGCAGAGTGCCGGGGTCTTCGACCATGCCGCCGGTGACCAGCACCGGGGAGTTGGCTCGATACTGCGGAACCCGCGCGATGAACTCGTCCCATCCCGTGTCGCGAGCGAACCGGAGGGTCTTGTAGGCGGTCCTGAACTCGAGGCAGTAGGGATAATAGATCGACAGACCGTAGCTGTTGCCCATGCCCTGGGTGTGCCCCTCGGCGATGAGCGGCGAGCCGGCGGCGAAATCGGTCACGTTCACGTATTCGCGGCCGGTGCGGTCGGTGAAGTCGGGGCTCGTCTTCCCGTTTGCATACTCGATGCGATAGTTGATCTCGGTCACGTATTCACGCTTCTTCGCAACCGGATCGATCACCAGACCGAACGGCCCGATGGAACAGACGTAGTCACCGTTGGCATCGGGCCCGCGCAGGGGCGTTCGCACGAACCGCGAGTGCCAGACCTCGCTTCCGCGGGGCCGCAGCTCGGCCGGAGGCTGTTTCCAGCCGTTGTAACCCCAGATCACCGCGCCAGGGGTGCGACGTTTGATGACGATCGGCTGTGAAAGGCGGTCGGTCAGCTTCGGATACCCGATCGTTTTTATAATATCCATGCATATATTACGAACGTCTTCGGGCATCGTCTTGATCATGGCGAGGCGCACCGCGAGGTCATGCAGATCGACGAAACTTTCGTCGCTGTAGCGGCGGATTTTCGCGAAACT
>MWAR01000358.1 GCA_002068715.1 bacterium ADurb.Bin374 | reverse complement strand
GTCGTTGCTCCCCGCCTCATCGCAGAAGCGCTCTCCCTCCTGTCCGCATTCTGGGTTCTGAAGCGGTCTTTCAGCTTTCCTCCGTGAATTCAGCGGCGGTACATTCCTGAAAACCCTCAAAACCGTGTTGACCGGATGTTTTAACCTTTGGTAAGATTGCGAGCGAAGTGACGTTTGTTCTTATCAGAGAGTTTTGCTTCACAATCGACGTCACAAAGAGAGAGGAGAGTATCCATGCTCGATACGATCGAATTATTCAGTGGTCTCACCCGCCAGGAACTGGAGCAGATCGCGGCGATCACGGTCGCCGTGACGTACAACCGCGGCGAAATCATCTTCCAACAGGGAGATTTTTCCCGTGACTTTTACATCGTCAAGACCGGCCAGATCGAAGTGTCGGTCCGCGATATCTTCCAGGAGCACAAGGTTGTCGCGATCCTGAAGAACGGCGATTTCTTCGGTGAAATGGCTCTCTTCGACAAGGATTCCGCCCGGTCGGCGACGACGACCGCGCTTCAGCAGACCATCCTCCTCAAGATCCCCGGCCAGGATTTCGAACGTCTGCTGCGGGAAAAGCCGTCCATCAGCTTCAAACTGCTCGGCGCTCTCAGCCGCCGCCTGAAGACCGCCAACGTCGCGCCCAGCCGATCGCCGAGAAGAAGCGCGAGGCCAAGATCGTCACGATCGCCTCGGCCCGCAACGGCTACGGAAAGACGACCTTCGCCACCACGCTCGCCCACATGCTGGGCGCCGAGCTCCCCCGCAAGATCCTCTACGTCGATCTCGACGTGTATTTCGGTGACGGCACCTACGTCATGGGCGTCTTCTCGCCGAAGTCGATGATCGGCTTCTTCGAGGCTGTCAAAACCGGCATCTCCGGCTGGGATGTCATGGTCCGCCACCTCGTCAGACATACCGATAACCTCTACAGCCTGCCCGCCCCGCGCGACTTCCTGGAAGGCGAGAAGATCGATGCCCCCGATCTGGTGTCGGCTCTCAAGATCTGCCGGCAGTTTTTCGATTACATCGTCATCGACACAGACAGCAGCATGACCGAACTGCTGCTGAACGCAATCGACCTGTCGGACCACCTGTTCTTCCTGGTCGACATCGCCGATGCTCTCGCGATCAAGAACAATGCCCGCTTCCTCCAGGGAATGGCGCATCTGAACATCTCCGAGAACCGCGTGAACCTGCTCGTGACGAAGACGGAAGAGTCGTTCGATCCCGAGAAGGTGAAGAAGCTGTTCAAATACCGTGTTCTCGGGGGGCTGCCGCAGTTCAAGTCGGCTCCGCTGGAGCACGGGCAGAGCATGTATCAGCGCGGCCCGACCAGCCCTTACAGCAACGTCGTGAGGCTTCTGGTCCGTACCGTTTTGCAGGAAACCGCGCTCCAGACACAGGCACAGGGCGGCTTCATCTACCGGTTCCTGTTCGCTCCCGAGCGGGGTGAACGCAAGGCTCTCACCCCCGCCGTTCCTGAACTGCCGGCCTCCGTCGACATGTTCGCGGGCATCAATGAAGAGTCGTGTGCTCCGCTGCTGAAATATGCACGGGCGAACCTGACCCACGGCAATCTCAACAAGGCCCAGGCGGACGCCATGCGGCTGATCTCGCTCTGCCCCCGCTCGAGCGCGATCTACCAGATTCTTGGCGAGATCTTCACGATGCAGAAGAACATCTCGATGGCCGTCGACGCTCTGAAGAAAGCCATCGAACTCGAGCCCACCAACCACATGGCTCTCGGCTACCTCGCCCAGATCATGTCGGACGAGGAAATGCGCGACAGGTCGCTCGCGACGGTCAAGCAGAAGATTTCGTCGAACCCCGACTTCCCCGACCTGCACAATGACGCGGGCAAGCTCATGTTCCAGTTCCACATGTATGACGAGGCCATCCAGCAGTTCCGCAAAGCTCTCGAGCTGAACCCGCAGTATTCCGAAGCCAGGCTGTACATGGCGATGTGCATGGGCGAGAGCGGCTCGATGGAAGCGGCGATCCGCGAACTGATGAATATCAAGCCGAAAAATATTCGCGTCTATTATATGCTTGGCATCTACTTCAACAATGCCGGTCAGTTCTACGAGTCGATGCAGGCGCTCTCGGTCGTCGAGAACCTTCAGCCCAACTACTTCGACGTGGCTGAGCGGCTCGCGGCGCTGCGCGAATATTTTGACAAGCTCCACAGCCTGCTGAACATGCACCAGGAACTCCTTGATGCGCATCCCAGCTACCCTGACCTGCACCTGAAGATGGGCAATCTGCTCCTGATGGTCGGCCGGTACAAAGAAGCGGAGCACAGCTTCAAGGAAGCCCTGCGCGTGAACCCGGGCTACACCGCCGCCAAGCAGAAGCTCGAGGCGATGAGCAATATGCCCACCTATCTTGCAGTTCTCACGACCGAACTCGAACAGCATGTCGCCGAAGTCCAAGAGGGAAGCCAGCCGCCGTTCGACGTTGAGCTCCGCTTCGAGAAGATGTCCGGCCTCGAATCGGCCACCGGCAAGGGCCGGATCGACGGGTTCTCGGTCCGCCTCCGGAACCAGCGGGGTGGGCGCGAGGTTACGGCGCCGCTGTCGAAAGAACATCTCAACGAGGGCAAGATTATCATCCACTGCACCGGCCTCGGCCGTGTGATACCGGATGACCTGCTGGTTCTGCAGATGGTCGAAACCAAGACCAACGCCGTCGTTGCAAGCATGCCGGCACTCGTCACCGCCAACGACCTGTGGGCGGGCCGCCTGGTCATGGATCTCACCGGCGAGCAGGCCCGGCTCTGGCATTATCCAGGCGCCGGCATGACGAAGGATATGGCCCTTCCGGTTCGCTACTTCTGCGTGAACGTCCAGTCTGCCGGTCTGGCCCGCGGCCTGCGCATGACGCCGCCGGTGTGGCGCGCCGAGTTGACGAATCCGGCCACCGGCGCCAAGGCGGTCGGCTATCCGAACCCCGACCAGAACGAGTTCGCGACCTTCACGCTCACTTCGGCCGACGGCAAGGACGTCGTCCACGTCTCTGACCGTCTGAACCTCCGCATCTTCTCGCCGAAGGGAAGCGAGGCTGTTTCGATGGACTTCACCATCCTCCAGGAAGACATCGACGCGTTCTTCAAAACGATCGCCGTCACCAACCTCCCCCAGGTCGAGGAACGCTCCGCCGAAGCCCATTGATCCGATAACCCCGATTCCTCATGTGGGCGCGCACTACCGTGCGCGCCCATTCGTTTCATGTGACAACAAGCGCCTTTTCAGGGTACAATCAAAGCGAGAGAACCTTTCCGGAGGGAAATCGTGATGACGGCTGCAAAACGGTTTGCCAGGATGGCGCGGCGTTTCCGGCGGTTCATCGATACCGGCGTCTGGACCCGCTGGGGAATGACGTTCGCCGAGGCGCTGGTCATGATCGTCGTGGCCGGCACCCTGATGATGCCGGTTGTCGGCACCCTTCAGAGCGGCGTCGACCGCACGAACGCGTATGTCCATCAGGACCGCATGCGGACGATCGCCCAGGCCTCGATGACCTCGATTCTCGCCGGCAGCGCCTATGCGAGAACGCCGGTCGTCGATTTCACCGCCACGGTGACATGGCCGATCAACGATCCCGAGCCGGTTGCGACGTATGTCATGGAGGTGGAGACGATCGAGGGCGTCACGCTTGCCACCCTCACATCCGAGGTCAAGGGTGATTTTGCCGGAAACGAGGCGCTGCTCGGCTCTCAGCCTGCCAATCTCAAGACGGTCGTGGTTACCGTCACCCATGTGCCCGACCTCGATGATATCGGCATCGAGCCGGCACAGGTGCGCCTCTTCTCGATGGTCGCCACGCCACGTTCCTTCAATCCGAACCGCATCTACATCGCAGACAAGGACAACATCTGCGTGTATGCCGTCGACCCGCTGACCAAGAACGTTGTCGAGACGTTCGACCTGCCGTTCAGCACGACCCCGAAAACCAAGACGGCAAACAACCCGTTCCGTCCCGGAAACATCGCCGTCCATCCGAATGGAAACTGGGTGTTGACGCAGCGGGAAGCAAGCCTTCTGCTGACGGATGTCGGATTGTTTTCTCCGACCAGGCGTACGTCCGTGCAAGTGTATGCCACGACGACGGCGCTCCTCGAAAACGCGAACGACAACGAGGCGATCCGCAAGGATCGCGGAGTGGCCTTCCGGCCCGATGGCCGCTACTGTTACGTCACCTCCCACGCTCCTTCCGGTCTGTCGATCCTTTCAGTGCCGGACGGCATCGTGGCGTCATTTTCTCTCGTGAAGTTTCTGCCGATATCGACGGCCAAGTTCGTCGATCTGCAGGTCGGTGAAGATGGATACATATATATTGGTGACTATGATTATGCCTCCAAGTGTTTCCGGCGGCTGAACATGTTCGCGCCCCAAAACCTCGTCGCCCTCGAAAATTACAGCCTTCCCGGCTGGCTGACGAGCCCGAACAAGAAGGCGATGGCCGCTTGCACCTCCCGCGACGGCCGCAGGGTCTACTCGGTCTGGGAGGGCGCGTTCATCGCAAGCTCCTCGTCAGACAACCCGGCCGACTGGGGGTGTGCCGAGATCAACTACTCGACGAATCCGGGCGGCGAGGATATCCAGGACGTGCAGGTATCCGGCGACGACAAGGTCGTCATCGCCACTTCGAAGCAGGGCGGCGGAAAAACACGCATTTTCGCGATGCCCACCGAGTTGAGGGGCGGCACGATCACCACCTGGAGCGACCCGCCGAACAGGGTCGCCTATCCCGGCAGCGGTGACATCACGAACCAGGCGATTCTCAGTCCCGCGATGAACGAGGTCTGGGTTGACCGCAAAGCGGCCGGCGAAATCTACGCGCTCGATACCCCCGGCCTTCTGGCCGGTTCCTACACGACGGCAATTCCGGCCGATCGGACGGTCCTCTTCCTGCCGAGCGGCGACGCAGGTTGCGTCACCGCCAGGATGTCCGAAATGATCGCCGTGGCCTGCGACGGTCCGGTAAAAACGATCGAGTTCATCGACCCCTGGTCGAAGCACCATTACGAAAACCTGACCCGGAAGCTTCCTTACGCCGTCACCCCCTCCCACCTCGCATTCGACGGATCGGGCAGCCTTCTCAGCGTCTGTTATACCGCCGCATCAACGCTGCCGACCGCCGTCGATGTATTCAACAGCGACAAGCCGCTCGGTGTCATCGACCCCGAAAATTGGGGCGCCACGGTCGACCGGAAGCCGACCCACCACGTCTATTACCAGAACGGTGGCTGTCTGATCCAAAAATACGGTTCCTCCGTGGGTGCAAACGGCTACGTGTCCTTCGATGCGAGCGGTACCAAACAGGCGGATGTGGATTTTCCCCTGACGTCGACGATGAGCGACGTCATCCCCTTGCCCGACGGCGGGGCTCTTGTCCTGGTCACGGATTTCGTCGCCACCTGGACCCGCCTCGACTGGATCGGACCGGACGCCTCCGTGTATGCCAAGTGGGACAGCAGGTTCGATGCTTTCCCTCCCCATCGATCCACCCGGATGGCAATAAGCGCGGACGGGGGACTGCTTGCATTATATGCCGCGAACTATAATGGCGCGACCGAGAGCGTGCATATCTATGATTTTCGTTCCAGAAATTTCGGCACGCTAACCCAACAGACGGGCCTGATTTGCGACTTCCGGAGCGGCAGCAAGATCGATTTTGCCGGGCCGGTTCCGGCAAATGTCGTGATGACCGGCACGACGTATAAACTCAAGGACAATTTCACCTGCAACGACCCGATTGCCAACATGGTCGACTACCCGGCAAATTTCTATTGGAATACGTCGAGCAAATACGGCGGTGTTCGCACCACTCGCTTCTTTGGCTATCTCCGGATCCCGGAGCCGGTGAAGGCCATCGGCCTGGCCCTGCGAGACGGAGGCCGATTCAGCCTGGATGGCGGGGCCTGGTACGGCCATCAGTTCGAAAATACCGCAGGCGGTGTCTGGTCCGCGGCGTTCGATGTGCCGGGGCTCGATCCTCCTGCCGGCCCGCGGGTTCAGTTCGACAAGTCAACCCAGGGTGACGACGATCTTGCCATGGGGCCGTTTTTCTCCCTCAAAGCGGGGGGAAACGTCAGCGACACGGGCACGACCAATCTTGCCAGCCATAGCTATACGGCTCTCGGCTCCAGCAACAGTGCCGATTGGAAGCGAATTCCCAAAACGTTCACCGTGCCTCTTCGAATCACTCCGCCCCACGTGTTCGAATGGACGAACGGGACGACGAACACCGGTTTCAACAGGTTTTACCTGACGTTCGGCCGGGATGTCTCCTCGTCGACCCTCTATCTGTTCAATGCTGAAACCAGCTGGCTTTTCACGTTATCGGTCGGTGGGTCTCACTTCAAAACACAGCTTGCCAGTATTACGGCAAACACCGGCCTGGGCCTGGCGATCACCCCTGACGGGCAGATGCTCATGATCCCTGCGAAGTCACCGGGCCGTGTGTATCTGGCTGACGTATCGATGCCTGCCCGGGCAAGCTACCTGAACGTTATCGATAGCATCGATCTCCCTCAGACTCCCGCCTACATCGCCGTGCGGCCCTTCAACCGCATCATCAGCCGGAAGGACGTCTACGACGTCGTAGCGACATTCACCGTCGAACCTCCTACGGGTTCGAATATAGCGGCCGTCGCGACGAACGGCATCTATCTCCTGGGCGGAACGGGAGTGAACCAGGCCGACCCGCTCGCGACGATCCTGCGATTCAATACGGCTGACAATACGATCGCCCTGCTGGCCAAAACACTCGGAAAAAAATCGGGAGCCCCCGCTGTCGTCTCATACGATGACGAACTGTTGGTCTTCAATGGTATGGAATCAGCCCCGACGGGGTGGGTCCAGAAATATAATCCCACGACGGATGAACTCCTGACCTCAGCGGATCATCACCCTATCGCACCATCCGGATCGACGATGGAATTGCAAGTGAACCCGATCATGACGGGCACGAATACTCCTGCGCCTTATGCCGTTACGGATTCAGGATCGATATCCTTGTGGAGATATGGGTGGAAAGCGTTCGATGACGACACCAGCATCGGATGGGGAACCAGCAGCAACAACGAATACCTGATCCTCGATTATGGGAGCACGTCGTTGAAGACGATCGTGAACCGCCTGCGTGTGCATAATGATGCCTCGATCAGCAACCAGGGTATGAAAAGTCTTACCATAGAAGGGGCTGACTCCGCTGGAGGACCGTGGACTCTGCTGGGCAATGTGACCGTTCCTGAAAGTGACGTATTCAATACGGTGTTGAATATTCCGAATACGATTCCGTATCAGTGCTATAAGATCACCTGTACGGACAACCATGGTGGCGTGCTTGCTTGGGTGCAACGAGAATTCCGCTTCTATCTAGCGGGAGTTCGGAAAATTTCTCCGACCATGACGTCTGCAAATGCGCCCGCACCTGCTTCTGTCGTGGCTCAAACGGAAGTCGGCGGCAGCGGATGGAAGATCTTCGACGGAAACACGGCGACGTGGTGGGAAACAAGCGGGGTGACGAGTGCCTGGGTCAGGATCGATCTCGGTGGCGTTGAAATAGTTGATATTATACGAGTCAGAGGGCAAGGTTCCGGTGTCGCCGAAACCACCCGAAATTTCAAAATACAGGCATGTAACGACGATGCTTCCTGGGTTGATATATCCGGCTCGCTCGAGAAACCCAAGAATGGAACATGGGACATTTTTTGCCTCAGCAATACGACCCCATATCGCTATTATCGATTTGTCAACGAGAGTGTCTACGGTGGTTCACAGATCAAATGCCCTGAAGTCGAGTTTTACAGCACCCAGTCTCCCCCGACGGAGTCCCCGCTTCTCCCGGGAGCTTACATGACAAAAACGCTAGGGGACGACAACTCGACGGTGATTCTCCGACATAGCCATGCCGGTTGTATGACCCCATATGGACCGGTGATCGGTGGTGGCGTCACTCCTTCCGGTGCCACCAGCTCAGTTCAAATCTACTGGCCCCACGCCATTGCCTCCGGGACTCCTGCCGATCCTCCAGCCGTTCCCCCAACCCCGGCATTCTGGTATGCATTCGATGAAATTTCCGGTACCACCGCCGCCGACTCATCGGAAGGATTGCACCCAGGAGCCTTGACAGGATTTTCTGCCCCAGGATGCTGGGTTTCAGGAAGGCACGGGAATGGCCTGAATTTTGACGGGATCGACGATCATATTCCGACGGCCGCTCCGGCTGTTCTCACCGCCCTGAACAATATCACGATGGCGGCATGGGTGAAACGCACCGGGTCGACGGGCACAAATCAGATGATCCTGGTCAACGGCAACACCTCGACGCAGGGCTATGCCTTGTTCATCGATTCATCCGGTGTCGTGAAGGTTGTCTGCGGAGGAGTCGGCTTTGCGGACTCGGGATATTCTATAGTAAATGATACATGGACTCATCTGGCAGCGGTGCGCGTTGCCGGGACATGGAAGATGTTCGTCAATGGTGGAGAGGTTGCCGTTACAGGAAATCCCGTTCCAAACGCCATTTCCCCAGGAGTGACCCGTGTCGGATGCAATCAATCGGGTACGGAACCTTTCAAGGGGGTTTTGGATGATGTCGTTTTCTACGACCGTGCATTGCCCGTCACGGAGATCAAAGCGTTGATGGATCTCGGTCCCGTAGAGCCGTCGACTCCCCTTGCCTGCCTCCGATTCGATGAAACAGCTGGAAATACGGCCGTCGACTCGTCCGGAAATGGATTCGATGGAACGCTCAACAGCATGACCTCTCCAGGGTGCTGGGTTGCGGGCAGGAAAAATACCTGCCTGGCTTTCGATGGTTCGAACGATAACGTGACGCTCTCTGCCCTGACGGGAGACATCGTTTCCATTTGCTTTTGGATGAAAGAAGAAACGACGACGTTAACGGATTGGTCCGGGCCGTTTTGCCAGGCGGCCAACGATTCTTCCGGATTCCAGTTCAGAAGCTCAGCTTTGGTTGCGGGATGCTATTCCTTGAAAATCGGGGGCTCGGAATATCCAACATCGATTCCGGACAATGACAAAGCCTGGAAACATATTGCGATCGTCAAAGAAGGTTCTGCAACGAAGATTTACTACGATGGTGCGTTGAACACGACTGCTGCTGCGGTCTGGACGACGGCAGGCGCCGTCCGACTCGGATCGAACGGGTTGAATGACCGTTGGTGGAACGGGAAGATCGATGATCTGATCATCTACGATCGGGTCCTGAGCCAGGTCGAAATACGGAAGATCATGGAAGGTGCGCGTCCCTATTTTTTTGGCATCAGCCGGGAACTTCCTCCAATGCCCGGTAAACGGATGAATCACAGCCTTGTCTGGCATAAAGACAAGCTCTATCGTGTGGGGGGGAGCGATGGTACGAATATCCTTGCAACGGTCGACAGGTTCGACCCTGGTACGAATGTCTGGGTTCAGCTTGCACAGACGGCTCTCGAGTCGGACATTGCGGACAAAAGCAAGTTTCTCGATCCTTCCAACCTGTTCAAGCGTCAGTGTGCCGGTGCCTGTTCCTTTGGAAACGAGATATTCATATTCGGTGGGGAAAATCCAGCCGCCACCCTCCTGACGTCAGCCGCCGCGTGGAATCCCGAGACGAACAGAGTGCGCAAGGTCAAGGAAATTCCCGCGCAGATCCTCTGGAGTGGGGGCTCGGGTAATGCAACGAAAGGCATCAATGCTGTTCCAGTGGGGCCTTTTATCTATCTGATGGGTGGCTCGACGGGATCGAACAACGGGACCAGTAAACAGATTCTCAGGTACAGGCCGTGAATCCGACGCGACGCGAACGGGCTGGCTATACGCTGATGGAGGTGCTGGCGGCACTTTCCATCATCGCGGCGATGGCGAGCGTGACATTGCCGGCGATGGACAACTTCTTCGCGTCGCAGCGGGTCGCGGCCGAGGCAAATAGGTTCGTTCAGAACGTTCGCATGGCCCAGTATCAGGCGATGGAGACTGGAAAATATCATAGGCTATATATGATACCGGACGGAACGGGATACATGCTCGACGGATACAAGCTCGACGTTCCGGCCCAAACCACCGTTCTGGACCTTGCCGACGCTGTCAAGCCGAACAGCCCGAACTGGGATGACATCACCGGAGAGGACGTCGTGGAGTTCGATGCGGCGGTCAGATTCAGTCCGCCGTTCGCGGAGCCCATTTTCTTCCGCCCGGACGGGATGCTCGTGCTGACACCCACCTTCGAGGCGCCTCTGGTGCCGGACTGCCTGGCCACGTTCAGCTACGGGCTTTCCGTGATGACGGTGAACGTCACGCCGATCGGGATCCGATCGTCGGAAGACTTCTACGAGGAGTGAACCCATGACGACGTATCAGCTTCACGGGAACAGGGTGGGATTGACGATGGTCGAAGTGCTGATCGCCTCGACGGTCTTTGCCCTGATGGCGATCTCGCTTCTTTCTTACGTCCAGTACGGCTCGCAGGCGTGGAAAACAGGGCATCAGAAGCTGGATGTCGGCTCCTACTACCGTTCCGTCACCGACACGATCCAGCGCGAGCTCCAGCAGGCCGACAGAGTGTTCGAGCCCAAAGTGAACGGGCCGGCATCCTCCGCCCTGAAATACGATCTGGCGATCTCCAGCGGTTCGGCCTATGTGGGCACAGCCACATTCCTCCTCGAATGGGTTCCTTCCTCGAAATCCCTGCGACGAAGGATTGTCGCCAAAAGTCCTGCGGTGACAAGTGTCTGGAACAGTTTGGCGAAAATCACGATCATCACTAGCTCCAGCGTGGAATCGACCGATTCCGGTGGCTCTGTCGAGACAAAGACGTTACCGGTCGGTTTCGAGTTCACCGTCGCCCGGGACGTGGCGACCTTCACCGTCACGCGGACGTCATCCTGGACGGCAAATATCGCCATCGGTATTGAAAGCTCGATGGGCGGCGAGGACGGTCGCGTCGAAAGCAAGCTTTCGACGATGACCTTCGCCATTCCGTCGGGGAGGTGACCTCGATGCGAAGCGGTTCGGCGGCCCTGATCCTGACGATCATCGTGCTCGGCTTCATGATGGCCGTGTCGACGAGCTACGTCACGATGGTCCAAACGGAAACACGCGTCCAGACGTCGGTCGACAAGATCGCGCGGGCGAAGGACGCTGCCTTCTCTGGAGTCAGCTACGTGATCGCCCGGCTGATGGCGACCAGCAGCACGTTTCTCGTCGACAACACCCCTGCATCCCTCAAGGGAGACCGTCTCTACTTCGCCTACGATGCGACGCCGGCATCGAAAAACATACGGTTCACCGGCCTGACGCCGACGGCGGACTTCAAAAACGTCGCCTCGAGCCAGTGGATCTATCCCGATACCACCGGCCTTCTGATGTCCGGCGAGACGGCGAGTTCAGTCGCGTTCCGGGTGACGACCTATCCGGCAACCTATCCTGCCAGCGTCACCATGGATCCCTGGTATTATTATGTGAAATCCCAGGGCATGTATCGGGATATCGAGGACGGGACGACCGTCACGGCGACCTACTCGGCCCAGATCCTGGCCCGGCTCAGAATCGCCACGCTCACATACGAGGTGAAGCTAGAACGGTACCGCGCCATGGAAGTCGAAAACGATGGCTCGACCGCCGAATTTTTCACCGGCCGCCCCGTCATCTACCCGCCTCCGCCGGCTCCGTGACACGTGCCTGTAGGGGCGGTGTCTCAAACCCGCCCCTACGGATACGCGGATTTGTTGAAAATAAAATATTGTCTATGATATGATCGGAATCGTCATCTGAACGAAAGCAAGGAGAATACCATGCCGAATCTGGCGCGCAAGCTCGGCGGGCGG
>MWAR01000357.1 GCA_002068715.1 bacterium ADurb.Bin374 | reverse complement strand
CCCGCCGATGAGATGGAGGGAAGCGCCTTCCGGAAGCGGTCCTCCCGCGTTCAGGGAAAACGTCACCGTCTTCCGTCCGCGTGCGAACGGATCGGTTCGGGACCGAACGAGCGTTCCGTGCTCGCGGGCCCAGGTTCCGGGCGCTGGGGCGTCGACGACGAAGAGGGCGCAACGAAGGCCGTCGAGCCGCACCCGGAGTTCGCCTTTTTCGATCGTAGCCGATACACTTCCGATCAGATCGGTCATGACGGGCGTATCGCGGACGGGTGCCGGCAGGGGAACGTTCAGTTCCCTCGAAGCGCTTGCGAAGTTGAAGACCGCAACTGCCTGCTGATCTGGCGTCAGGCGGCCAAACGCGTACATCTCCCTGCCCATCGCAAGATGCATCTGCTCGCCCCGTGTCAGTGCGAGATGGCTTCGCCGGATCGCGATACGTTTTTTCGTCTCGGCAAGCAGGGGGCTGTCGGCATCGAATCGCATCGAGCGTCTCGTGGAACACCAGGGCTCGATCGTGCCGTCCAGCCCGATTTCGTCGCCGTAACAGAGGGTCGGAATGCCGCGAACAGTCAGAAGCATGCTGAGCGCGAGAAGGTAACGGTCTCGATTTCCGCCGCAGCTTGTGATGAACCGGTCGAGGTCGTGATTGTCGAGAAACGTCGCGAGCAGACCGGCGTCGGGATATATGCGATCCATGCCGAATCTGACGCCGAGCTGCCGGGCATCCCCTTCCTGGGCAATGACATTTCGCATGGTATAATACAGAGGGTAATCGAACAACGTCCCGAATGTCCCCGACTTCCAAGTCTCCGAGATCGTCGCCGGGTTTCCATCCATCAGCTCGCCGAGTGTCAGGAACCCCTCGCCGAACCGCTCGCGCAGGCCTGAATTGAATTTTTTCCAGAACGCGATCGGCACATGTTTCACCGCGTCGAGCCGGAAACCGTCCGGCCGGACCTGTTCCACCCAGAATTTCGCCACCGAGGCGAAAAACAGTTGAACGATGGGCTTTTCGCTCGCGAAATCGGGCAGGCCGAACAGCCGGAACGACTCCAGCTGTTCCCGGTCGTTCCAGTCGGAGATGTTCCCGTTCGCATGGAACCAGTCGGGGTGGAGCGCCGCGATGGGCGCGTCGTAACCGGCATGGTTCACGACCATGTCGAGCAGCAGGATGATGCCCCTGCGATGCATGTCGTCACGCAGTTCCCGGAGCTTGCGCATCGTGCCGAACCTCGGATCGACCTTGAAGAAATCCCAGGTCCAGTATCCGTGATACGGTTGCTGCCCGTAAAACGGCATCGGTCGGTTCCGGGCGACGGGGCTCAGCCAGACGCCGGTGACGCCCAGGTCGGTCAGCCAGTCGAGCCGAGCCCGCAGGCCGTCTAGATCGCCGCCGTGAAATCCGTGCGGGTCCCGGGGATTGACGTCGAAGTCGTCGCACGGACAGCCGTTCTCGAACCGGTCGAGCAGGACGAAATACAGGACCTGGTCGCGCCAGGAATCAGCCGTCCGAGATTCGTCGCAGCGTGCGGCCGCCCCGGCCATCGGAAACAGAACCGCGCATACGAGGATGAAACGAAACGCCGCTCCGAATGAACTTTTATATTTCATCGTATTGTTCCTCCGCCATCGGTCCCAAAATGACGTATCACAGGTCCCGGCTTCCATGGTAGGATGTTTTCGAGGATCGAATGTTCCACCATCTTACGAGGATGCAATGATTTCTTCAACGATGACGCGAACTGACATGGAGAGACAGGCTGATGACCGCCGCTGAGGGCACAAGCCTCTTCCGGCGGCTGATCCGGGGGCTGTTCAACCTGATCCGGCCGATGGCCCTGCTGATCGTCTTCGCCCTCTTCCCGATCGTCGTCATCCAGTCCGCGATGTATCTCGTCGATTATATCGAGTGCGAGAAGATCCGCCAGGGAAAGCGCTCGCAGCAAGAAACAATACTAAACAAAATAAAAGCTGCGGATGACGACGCGCTCATGATCTCGCGCGCGATCAGGCGCGTGTTCGACCATCAGAATCAGCTCGTTTCCCGAACCGCCCAGGGGCGCCTCGCCCTTCGTCTGAGATATCTCTATGAACCGGCGTTCGACCTGTATATCTTCGACGATGCCAACCGTCTCAGATCGGATCTGAGCGTCGGCAGCCGGCCCCGCCGCGCGGTGGAGATGTGCTTCGCCACCCTTCAGGAAGTGTCGGCCGGAGGCACTTCGACGCGCGAGAAGATCAGGCTTCTGTCGTCTGTCCTGAACATCCCTTCAGAAACCGATCAACTGAATGCCCCCCATGCCCTCCGGGCGATCGGCAATCGTCAGCAGGACGGCTTTTTCCAATGGGGAACGACCTCCCCCGGGCATCCGGGCGGCCTGAAGGGATACATTCTGCTTCTCCATCCGGGAAAATTCAGGCCGAACCGAGCCATTGAAAATGCGATCAGGCTTTCCAACCGCCGGTTCAAGTCCATCCAGTTCGGGCTCGTCGACACCGTCCGGAAGAATACCGTCCTGTTTCCACCCGAACTGATGCGTGTTCAGGGGCTGGAATGGGTGCTGATGTCGGCGGCATCGAAGTACGACCAGACGTTCCAGACGGCGGCGCATTTCGGAACGTTCATTCCACGCGCGATTCCCGGCTATCTTGTCGCCTACTCGAAGCAACCTGCCTTCTTCGGCAGATCAATCATGATGACGGTCCATGTCTTCTGCATTCTCTGGCTCCTCGTCGTTCTCTGGCATGTTCCCGCGGCCGGAGCAAGCCTCGGAGGGAGAATCCCGACCAAGCTGATGGGCCTGTTCCTCTTCGCGATCGGCACCCCCTCGTTCGTCCTACTGCTTGGCGGATATTATGCTCTGAAAGACCACGAGAACGTCCTGATGCAGAACCTCGAGTCGCTCGTCAGGAACAAGCTCCGCGTCTTCGACGACACCCTTCCGCTCGACGTCGCCCGCCGCGAGTTGGTGCTGAAAGACATTCTCGAGAGGATCCGCGCAACCCCCGACCTCGAACGACGTCGACAGATATTCAAAACGGTGGGGGATCTTTCCGCCATCGACATGGCATTCATCATCAACAAATCCGGCGCCTCCGTCGCCACGGCGAAGTCGCTGACGGATGGCGATAAATTCCAGAAACAGAGGAACTTCACGGTCCTCCTCGCCCGTGAGCTGCTGAACAGGATCAACAAGTCGCTCACCATCGATGCCGGCGCTCTCGCCGTCGATGCGGCGGAAGGGTTCCTCGGAGGGATCGTCGGCTCCTTCAATCTCGACCAGTTGAGCCAGAACCTCGGGCGATTCATCATACTGTCGCTCGGCACCGACAGTTCCTACGTGTTTTACGACGCCATCTTCGGCAAGGACGGCTCGGCCGATTATCTGGTATTCATCGTGATGCACCGTGGCAAGTTTCACAACGTGTATCTCAAAACGAAAATCCCGGAACTGATGAAGCAACCCGCAATGGAGCTGACCGTCAGCGGCGTGGGTGAAAAGGTCTTTCTCGGTTCGGCGATCTTCCATGCCGCGAATGATCGGGCACGGCTGAACGAGATGGCAAAAGCCGTCATCCAGTCGCGCAACCCGATCCTTACGATCACGCCCGACGATGGCTACGGCCGGCTCTGGTATGCGAACATGGGCTCAAACCTCGGCAATTTCGCGCTCGTCGCCACGACATCGCTCAAACCCGTCAAGGAACGGGTTCATCTTCTCTGGATCATTCTTATATTGCTAGCTATACTCGTTTTCGTTTCCGCCCTTCTGATCGGACGTCTGCTCACCGAGCACTTCCTCGAACCGATTGCGGCCCTCGGCGAAGGAATGCGTGCGATCGAGGTGCGTCAGTTCGAGCACATGGTCCCGATTCTTTCCACAGACGAGTTCGGACAGCTGTCGGGGCTGATGAACCACGTACTCGACGGCATGAAGGATCTGCAGGTCGCTCGAATCGTGCAGGAAAGCCTCTTCCCCGCCGAGCCTCTCGACGCCGGCGG
>MWAR01000356.1 GCA_002068715.1 bacterium ADurb.Bin374 | reverse complement strand
TTCCAAATTGCGGGTGTACGGCGTCATGGGCTTTGCTGATAAAAAAGCGAAGTTTTCCTTTGCATAAAATCGACATTGTTGTAGCAAATCCAATGACATCGAATGCAATTATAATGGCTTTGAATAGCTATCAAACCGTCTTGGTAATGCAATCTTTTAAAAGCGCAAAGCCCATGCCGCCGGTTGAATTTTTGGCAATAAGCGGCGTCATTGTAGCTTATCGGATTAATTGACCGGAAATCGGGCATATTTTATCGCGCTCGATTACCGGAAGAGGAAATACCCTGGTAAGTGGTCTCGAGAAAAACGAGAGATCGTAATGCGAGAAAATCACGGTAATCCATCGTGAGAAGCGTATTCACCGGGACTGCCCATGCCTTTCATCCGCCTCCTCCCCTTCGGGGAGGATAAGAGGTGGGGGTTTTTGATACCTTTTTTGCGCCAACAAGAAAGGAGTTTCAATGTCCCCCAACCTCGCGCCAATTCTACATTTCGTCGAACGTTTATGCAAACAGGATACAGTCGCATGCCCTCTCTGCGGCCTATCGGAGAAATGCCCCAAGACGGGGTTTTACAAGCGCTATGATCCCGGCACCGGCAGGCGGATACGGATCCAGAGACATCTTTGCCGGAATCCAGAATGCCCGGCGGTGACGTTCTCCGTCCTTCCACCGCCCCTTCTTCCGCTGTTCGGCATGACATGGACCATGCTTCTGCTTGCGATGATGCTGCGGCCTCATTTTTCGGTGAACGCTCTTGCCTGCCTTTTCGAATGCGGCCGGGCTACGATTCGTCGGCGTTTGAACTGGGGTGCTCGGCTGGCTGAGTGGCTTTTGTCGAGCGGCGCCATGCGGGAAGTGCCCTCCTGGGGTCTCTTGTGCGCCCTGATTTCTCGAGCTTTCTTCCCGGCGCGCAGTCACTCCCACCCCATCAACACACCATGGCCAATTCCGCTCTGAATCACGTTTTCATAAGATGTCGGCATGGAGGTTCGAAGATGAATCAACACTTTCCAGCTCTTGCCCCGCCGACCGATCTGGCACTCTGGCGCTACGGCCTGATAAGCCCGCTTCTGCACCGCGATCCCGCAGGACGCACCGTTCAGGAAGTTCTCGAAGAGGTGGCTCGACCTGCATATCGAGACCCACAGGGGCGCTCACGCCGTCTGAGCCCGGAGACGCTGCGCAAATGGCTTTCCCGGTTCCGCGTCGGCGGTCTTGCCGGTCTTGCTGACAGGAAACGCTCGGATAGCGGGGCGACCAGTGTTCCGACAGCCCTGGTCGAGAAAATCCGAACGCTTCGGGCGGAACACCCGAGATGGACGCTGGCCGTTCTTTTCCGGTTCCTTTACCGGGAAAACGCATGGAACGGCAGAACTCCCAGCGCGGCCGCCCTGTATCGTTTCTGTCGCTCCGCCGGCCTCGAGCGGAAGCCGGCTTCGCCTGATGACTGCCGCAGTTTTGCGTTCGAGGAGTTCGGAAGTCTCTGGGTCGCCGATTTTCTGCACGGCCCCCGCATCCAGGTGGGGAAAGAGCGGCGCAAGACCTACATCCATGTGATTCTGGACGATGCAACGCGGTTCGTCGTCGCCGGTGGCGTTTTCCTGCGAGAGAGTGTCGACGTGCTGATAGCCGAGCTCAAGCAGGCGGTGCGCTGTCACGGTGTTCCTCAGAGGTTCTACAGTGACAACGGCGCCGCGTATCGAAGCCGGCATCTGCGTGTCGTCGGTGGCCGGCTTCAGATCCAGATGCCGCACACGCCGCCCTATCGACCGCAAGGTCGCGGGAAGATCGAGCGCTTTTTCCGGACCGTTCGCGAGCAGTTTCTGAACGTAACACCGGCGCGCACCCTCGCCGATCTTCGCCAGGGGTTTCAGGCCTGGATCGCATCGTATCATCAGACCCTGCACGAAACCCTCGGGTGCGCTCCGCTTCAGAAGCGAGTCAGCGTGTCGTCCGCCTGTCGTGTCGTGCCGGAGGGAATTCCGATCGATCCACTGTTTTTCATGGAACGCCGGTGTCGCGTGTACAACGACGGCACCATCCGATTTCGGCGAAAGGCGTTCGAGGTAACCGACTGCCTGCCGGGCTCGAGAATCACCGTTTTCTATGATCCCGAGGACGGGGCGAAAATCTGGTATGGAGAGACCTACCAGCCCGCACGGCCTCTGAATCGCGAGTCGAACGCTCGCCGCTACCAGCGCCCACCGGCGCGAAAGGAGACCCCAGCATGACACGAAACGCCCTGTTTCCAGCCACCCCCAACGAGTTCTTCGGATTCAAGCGCCATCCGTTCATCGATCAACCGGGTGAGGCCGAGCCGCTCTTTTCGGAGCATGAAGAGCGCATGCTGATGATGGCGATGGAGATGCTGCGCATCGGAAAAAGCTTCGTGCTGACCGGCGCTCCTGGAACCGGAAAGACGACGTTCGTTCGCCATCTTCGGGAGCGGCTCGATTCACGCGCCTTCCTGCCCGTTTTTCTGCCATACAGCGGCCTGAATCGAGCAGGCATGCTCAAAACGCTGGCCGCTGCCTGCAATCTGGATCTCGGCAAGCGGACCGTCCCGCCTCTGATCAGGATTCAGAAGCATCTCTTGGATCTCGCTCAGGACAAGAACCCGCGCTTCCCAGTTCTGATCGTCGACGATGCCCACCTTCTGGAACAGGAGTCCCTTCTCGACCTCTGCGCCCTTCTCGCCGACCCTGATCAGAAGCGATCTTCGGCCTCGCTCATTCTCGTGGGGGACGAGACCTTGGAGCGTCGGCTGCGCCTCAACGTTTTGGCCCCCGTCTGGACCCGTATGGCGTGCAGTTTATCGACCAGGCACCTGGATGAAAGCGAGGTGACGCAGTTCATTCAGAAGCAGATCGACCGGGCACAGGCACCCAAAGACCTCATCCAAACGGACGCGATCGCGATGCTGGCGGCAAAAACCCGTGGTAACCGCCGCGAACTGCTCAACACCGCAACAGTTCTTCTCACCGAGGCCATGCTCCGCAACGAGAAGGTCATAAACGCTCAGCTGGTCCTCAGCTCCGAATTTTGGAAAACGACCGGGTGAAACGGATGGACTCGCGGAGGGATCCCGGTCCAGAGGGATAACCCGGCGCAGGACCGGTGTCATCACCCTTTGGCCCGCCTCGGCGGGCCTTTTCTCTT
>MWAR01000355.1 GCA_002068715.1 bacterium ADurb.Bin374 | reverse complement strand
AAACGCGAAGTTGCCGAACTCACCGCGCCGGACTCGAGCCGGAACAGGCTGAAGCAGGCCCTGAACGAAGCTGCGGCCCGTCTGGCGGAGGCTGCCGACGATGTGACGAAAGCCCGGAGGGCGATCGCCGCTCGTCTCGAAAAGCAGGTTTCCACGGTCATGGAGCAACTCGGTTTCAATGCCGCCCGCTTTACAATCGAGATGAGGCCTGTCCAGATCGGGCCAGCCGGCCAGGAAACCATCGAGTTCCTCGTCTCGCTCAATCCAGGTGCCCCCGGCGGCCCGCTTCGCAAGATCGCTTCGGGAGGCGAACTGTCCCGCGTCGCGCTGGCGCTAAAGCAGATCCTCGCCGAGGGCGATGAACTGCCGACGCTCCTGTTCGACGAGATCGACGCCGGCATCGGCGGCACGACGGCCGAAGCGGTCGCTGAAAGCCTCGAACGGCTTTCCCGGAAGAAACAGGTGGTGCTTGTGACCCATCTGCACCAGATCGCCAAGGAGGCGGACCGGCACTTCACGGTCACCAAGCAGGTGATTGGAGGAGAGACCATCGTCAGGATCGGGGAGGTCCGCAAAACCGAGCGTGAAGCAGAGATCGCCCGGATGCTCGGCCGCACGGGCGCCGAAGGCCTTGCCTTCGCGAAAGCGCTCCTGCGCCGGGAAGCCGCTCCCAAAGCGGTTGCGCGAGCGACATAGCGAGGAAAAGGTGGATTTTCCTCATTTTTTTTCGCCGTACCCCTTGCGCATCCTGTAAATAATATGTTACAAGAATAGCACCATCACATCATTCTGATCGAGGAGGTTCCCCCGTGAACAAGCAGGATCTCTTGAAGACCGTCGCTAAGAAGGCCGCCATCACCAACGTCGAATCCGAAGCCGTCCTGAAGGCTTTTGTTGATTCCGTTAAAGACACCCTGAAGAAGGGTGACAAGGTTCAGTTGGTCGGCTTCGGTTCCTTCGTGACCGTGAAGCGCGCGGCTCGCAAGGGTGTCAATCCCAAGACCAAGAAGTCCATCCAGATCCCGGCCAAGCGCGTTGCCAAGTTCGTCCCCGGCAAGGAGCTGAAGGACCAGGTCAACAAAGGTAAATGAGCACCTTTATAAAAACAGGGCACCGTTCGGTGCCCTGTTTTTATATATCCGTTTATATTTCACGAATTATTTGAATCGCTCATAGGGAATCCCGCCCACCGACACCCCTCGGCTCGACGAGTGAACTTCGAACGCCCCGTCCCGGTCCAGCACCGTCCAGTCGGCTTTTCCCGTCATGGGGTCCAGGTAGATACGCCGCAGAAACCTTCGTCCCTCCGCATCGAGGCACAGCTCCCCGAGGGTAAGTGGTTGTCGTCCGTTCACTGCCGCGAATTTTTCAGCCGCGCGGCGAAACTCTCCGAGTGCAAACCTCAGTTCTTCCTCTTTCGCCCGACGAGCCTCGTTGTTTGCACGCGGCAGGATGAGCGAGAGGGAAAAACCGAGGATGAGAAGGACGACGGTCAGCGACAGCAGGGCAACGCCCCGCGTTCCGCATGGCTCACCACTCGGCATAGGCGCTCCCGTCGGTCGATGCGCCCGCCGCGCCGGAGCGGATGTCGAACACGTCCCCGAGGCCGTCTTCGGAGGGGATCGGTTTCCACGTATCGGTCTTCCCCGTGATGGGATCGGCGGGGATCGATCGGAGATATCCGTCCCGGACAAGGGCGTCGAGACCATCCGGCCAGGCGCCGCGATCGCGATAATACTGGTCGAGCAGCTTCCGCATGACGTGCAGGTCCTCTTTAAGCGCGGTTTCGCGAGTTTTCTGAATCGTCGAGCCGTACATGGGGGCCACGGTGAAATACAAAATGCCGATGATCGCGACAACCACGCTCATCTCGATGAGGGTAAAACCACGCGCCCAAGCCGTTCTCCCACACTTCATACGCTCTTCACCCCGCGGTACATCGCCATGAATGCCTCGATGACATCCTTGGGCATGCCGTCCCGGATGAGACCGCCGGCGCTCTGCTCGAACGTGATGCTGCCTTCTCCGGCGCTTCGCATGTTGGGTTCGATCTGATTGACGCGCCCCTTCTGGAGAATGCCGCTGATGGTCGAGTTCGAGACGAGCAGTTCGTGAATCGGTTTGAGCTGCCTCTGACCGGGATGAAGGAGAAGCGCCTGGGAACAGACCCCGAGCAGGTAGTTGGCCAGGACATTGCCGATGTAGGGGCGATCACTTTCCGGAAATGCGAACAGGATTTTTTCGAGAGTGTTCTGGACGCCCAGCGTCTGCATCGAGAGAATCACCAGGTGGCCACCCGCGAGGTAGTCGAAAATGGCGCGGAACGGCAATTCGCGCTTGAGATCTCCGATGACGATGGCATCCACGTCCATCCGCTTGGCGAAGGTGAGCCCGGATTCGATGGAATGCAGGTCCTTTCCATACTGTCGCTGGGTGATGCGGGC
Source organism: bacterium ADurb.Bin374 (assembly GCA_002068715.1). The sequence continues at coordinate 2,866 of MWAR01000355.1, read as the reverse complement.
CTTTTTCGACTCGAACGAAAACTCGATGGGGTCCTCGATCAGCAGGATATGCGCCGGCCGCGTCTGGTTGATCCGCTCGACGAACGCCCCGAGCGATGTCGATATTCCGGAACGGCACGGCCCGGCGAAGATGAACAGCCCGGCTTTTGCCTGTGCCAGAGACTCGAGGGCCGCCGGAATGCCGATGTCAGCGAAGCTCGGAACGGCTTTCCGGATGAGTTTGACGATTGCCATCGTTTCCGACTGTGTCTGAAAGAGGATCAGCCGGAAGTTGCAGGGCGGGTTGCCGAAGAAGTTCCCTTCGAACGAGCGCTGCTGGGTGAATTTCGTCTGGTCGACAGGTGTCAGGCATTCCTTCACGATTCCGTTGATGTCCGCATTCTGAACGGCAGGCATCGAGAGTTTTCGGAGGAACTTGTTCTGCCTGATGAGCGGAGGAGAGCCGACTTTCAGATGGATCTCGGTTCCGCCCTGTTCCATGACCGTCGTCATAAGCTGTTTCAATTCCATGGCACCCTCACTTCCGCGTGAAACGGCCCGTCATTTCGTGGGGATCGTCCGCGTAGGCGATCGCCGTCTGGGGCGTTATCAGGTTTTTCTGTACCATCGAGGCCAGGTGGCGGTCGAAGGTCTGCATGCCGGATGCGTGGTCCTGCTCCTGGATCGTCCGGAGCATGACGAGATTCTCGTTTCTGATCAGGGTTTTCACCTGCGGCGTGTTCACGAGAATGTCGAAAGCCGCGGTTCGTCCCTGGTTTTCGAACTTGGGAACGAGTTTCTGGCCGATGACCATGGAAACGTGCGTCGCCAACTTTCCCTTGAGCGCGTCCCGCTCGGCTGCCGGCCGCGAATAGATGATCCGCTCGAGGATCTGCGAGCAGCTTCCGCCGTCCGTCGCACCGATGACCATGCAGCCGGACTCGCACAGGAACAGAGCCTCGTCGAGCGCGTCGCTGTAATTCAGCGAATCGGTGACCACGACATCTGGATCCAGTCTGTATGCGGCTGACAGACCGCTGTAGAAGTTCGGCACGTCGAGGGGAATGGCCCGCTGGATGAACGTGGAGTGGTCATCCCTGAACTTGATCTCGACAGGGTTCTCGACCGTGATGATATTCTTCTCGAAATGCGTGTTGATGAAATCGAGAAGCGAGGCGATCGTCGTCGTCTTTCCGTGTCCCGAGGGGCTTCCGACAATGACGAGGCCAGAAGTCTTCGCCAGGGTCTTCTTGATCGGGTCGGGCAACCCGAGTTCCGAAAACTTCGGCGGCGTCATCGGTATGACTCGAATGGCGAGGCCGAATTTGCCGCGGTCGAAGAAGACGGAGATCCGGTATCTCCCCTCGGAGCCCCGTTCCCAGGCATAGTTCACCTGGCGTTGCTTCCCGAGGATTTCCCGGGCGCGCGGAGAACTGGTGGCAAGGATGATCTTCTTCACCTCATCTTCGGAAAACTCGGTGCCGACCATCTTCTGCAAAACGCCATTCACCCTGATGAAAGGGTTCTCACCGGGGTAGATGTGGAGATCGGACGCTTTGCTCGCGGCGATCTCATTCAGGATCCTGTGTAACGTTTCCATTCCAGAGGCCTCTCTCGGTCGGATGTCGGATCATTCGTTCCCCCTTATCGGCAGGAAGCGACGAAACATACACGATCCTTCAGATCAATCTTCGAGTTTCTGCAGAAGCTCCTCGACGTTTCGAAACACCCGGCTGTCCGGCGGGAGGCTTTTCTTCAGTTCCTTGAGGAGTTTGAGCGCGGAGGCGTGTTCCCTGACCGCGTAATACGAGAGGGCGAGGTGGTAACAGGACGACAGGTCGCGGGCGTTTTCGCGAATCGCCAGGTTCAGCGACTCGATCGCCTTCTGGTATTTTTTCAGATGGAAATAGGCCAGCCCCAGCGCGCCGTGAACCTGGCCGAGCGTTTTCCGATCCTCCGTGGGGACATGTTTTCGAATGCGCTCGTAGAGTTCGAGCAGGGCCGTCCACTGTTTCTTCCGGAAATAGATCTGACCGAGCATCAGAGCCCCTGCGACATGTGACGGCGTTTTTTCCATGAGCGTCGTCAGACAGGGCAGTGCCTTGTCGGGCTCGTTTCGCCTGAAATGCACCTGCGCCAGGTTGTAGAGAGCGTCAGGGTGATGGGGAAACGCGGCGGCGAACCGTTCGAAAAACGCCATCGCATCGGCAAGCCGACCGCTTTCCATGAGGGCAATCCCCTGCGAGATGGAATTTATACTTATTGGTATATTCTGAGGGGCGCCCGGCGGCACCCCGAGGCCGGCGACGCCTTCCATGTCCTTCGCCACTTCGACGGCAAGCGCTTCGCGGAGCCGCGTCGAATATTCGTCGACAATCTTGATGAACGCCCCGACGTCTCCCGATACACGGATGAGGGGAACGAGCTCGTCATCCCTCGTTTTTTCCCCCAGCAGGGATGCCAGCTCGGCGAAGACGGACAGATCGCCGTGAAGAAGCAAGGCGATATAAAATTCACGCATATTTTCATCGCTCGCGACTCCGACGAACCGTTTGGCTTCTGCGATGGCCTCGCGCGCATCGAGATGGCCGAGGGCGGAGATCAGGCGGGGCAGGCCTTCTTCCGGCTCGGACTTGATTTTCTGCATGATGAGCGGGACGCACGCGTTCGCATGCCGCTCGACGAAGAAGGCGAGCATGCTTTCCCAGACCGGGGACGCCGATTCATCTTTGAACGCGTCGAGCACCTGCTGAACCGGGAAGCCGGGCACCTTGCGAGCGCAGTCGACGGCTTCGCGCCGGACCCACTGGTTCGGATCGCGCAAGAGCGGAACGATGCGGCTCTGTCCGACCTCGGTCTCGAGTGCCAGCACGGCTTTCAGGGCCAT
>MWAR01000354.1 GCA_002068715.1 bacterium ADurb.Bin374 | reverse complement strand
GCTCGTGCGCTGGCATCTCCGCCCCGAGGGCGACGCGCCGAAAGAAGTATTCGACGGACGTCTCCAGGCCTTCGCGGATGACAAGGCCGTCGTTCTGACCGAAACCGGAACCCGGGAAGTTCCTCTCAGCCGCGTGCGTGAAGCCCGCGTCGTGTTCGAATTCCCAGCCAAGACCAAACGAGGATGACAAGGGAGGCCTCCGTGAACAAGAATAATTTGTACGATGCCCTGAAAGAAGTCGTCGCCGAGAAGAACCTCCCGATGTCGGTTCTGATCCAGGCCATTGAAGAGGCCCTGGTCATCGCCTATCGCAAGAATTTCGATTCAGAGGAAGATGTCCGGGTCACGCTCGTGGAGAGCACCGGCGCTTTCCGCGTCATCGCCCGTCGCACCGTCGTCGCGACCGAGGACGACATGGACGACCCTGACAAGCAGTTCACGATAGAAGAAGCGCAGGAACTGAAGGAGGATGCCGCCGTCGGCGATGTCGTCGAGGAGGACGTCACGCCGCCCTCGTTCGGCCGCATCGCCGCGCAGACAGCCCGCCAGGTCGTCAGCCAGAAGCTCAAGGAAGCCGAGCGCAGCATCATCTACAAGGAGTTCCAGGATCGCGTCGGCCAGGTTCTCTCCGGCAAGGTTCAGCGCATCGACCGCGGCCACGTCTACGTCGAGTTCGCCCGCGCCGAAGCGGTCATGCCGCCGCAGCAGCAGATTCCCGGCGAGGTGTTCCGCGCCAACGACCGTATCAAGTGCTATGTTACGGAAGTGCGATTCACCGTGAAAGGGCCGCAGATCATCCTGTCGAGAAGCAGCTCGAGGTTCGTCGAGAAGCTGTTCGAGCAGGCGGTCCCCGAGATCTCCGACGGCATCGTCCAAATCAAGAGCAGCTCGCGGGAAGCGGGTCTGCGCGTCAAGGTCGCCGTGCATAGCGGCGATCCGCGCGTCGACCCCGTCGGCGCCTGCGTCGGCCTCAAGGGAAGCCGGATCAAGGGCATCGTCGACGAGCTGAACGGGGAAAAGATCGATATCGTCAGATATAGTGAAAACCCCGTCGAATTCGTCACGAACGCGCTCAGCCCCGCGAAGGTGATGTCGGTAACGATCGGAGACGGCGGCCGCTCGGCCCTCGCCCTGGTCGACTCGACACAGCTCTCGCTCGCCATCGGCAAAGAGGGGCAGAACGTGAAACTGGCTTCCAAACTTACCGGAATCAAAATCGATATCAAGACCGAGGCTCCAGCCGCTCCGGAAACCGGCGACGAGTCGCCGAGCGCCGGTTGAGCGCACGGGGAGGGAAAGGACATACATGCGATTACACGAACTCAGCAAACAATACAATCTTTCGAACAAGGATCTGGCCACTCTCCTCGGTAAACTGGGCTTCCAGGTGAAGGAGCATCCGTTCACGTCCGTTTCTGACGAGATGATGGACGCGCTCAAGAAGCATTTCGAAAAAGGCAAGGCTCCGGCCGCCCAGCCGCAGGCTCAGCCCAAGGCTCCGACTCAGCCGCAGGCAGGAAAGCCGGCAGCGGCTCAGCAACCGACAACACAGCCGGCCAAACCGGCCGCGGCTCAGCAGCCAACAGCGCAACCAGCCAAACCCGCAGCCCCTCAGCAGCCCGTTCAGACGGCTGTCCGGCCCGCATCGCCTTCGGCCCTGTGGCCCGCCACGCCAGCCACGCCGACCCCGGCGGCCGTCCAACTCCGCGAAGAGAAGAAAAAACTCGGTCCCAAGCCGCCCCGCATCGCCGAGGTGGAGGAGGTCGAGGTCAACCAGCAGATCACGATCATCAAGACCACGCCGGTCAAAAAAGAAGCCCCGCCTCAGAAGCTGAAGAAAAAGAAGGACAAGATCAAGAAGCTGATGAAGGGGCCGCACGTCCCGAAAAAGCTGCTCGCCGAGATGCGTGACGTTGAAAAGCTGGCTGAGCTTGAAACCGAGACCCAGCTTCAGCTGGGCGCGGAGTTGTCCACGGAAGAGCAGATTCCGCGCGTCGTCGTTCCGCAGGACATCACCGTCAGCGACTTGGCGAAATACCTGCATATCGAAGGCGTCGATATCATCAAGAAACTCATGTCGATCGGAGTGTTCGCAAGCTTGAATCAGCGTCTCGAACCGGATCAGGTCCAGATCATCGGCCGCGAGTTCGGCAAGGATATTTCGTTCAGCGAGGATGTCATCGAGTTCGAAGAAGAGCCCGATGAAGCTTCCGAGCTTCATCTGCGGCCCCCGGTCGTCACGATCATGGGCCACGTCGACCACGGCAAGACCTCGCTGCTCGACAAGATCCGCCACGCGCGGGTCGCCGAGGGCGAATTCGGCGGCATCACCCAGCACATCGGCGCCTACCAGGTGAAAACCCCGAACGGCACGATCTGCTTCCTCGACACCCCCGGTCACGAGGCGTTCACCGCCATGCGTGCCCAGGGCGCCCAGGTCACCGACATCGCCATTCTGGTCGTCGCCGCCGACGACGGCGTTCAGCCCCAGACGATCGAGGCGATCCACCACGCCCAGGCAGCCAACGTGCCGATCATCGTGGCGATCAACAAGATCGACAAGCCCGAGGCGAACCAGGAAAAAGTGAAGCAGATGCTCATGCCGTACAACCTCATCGCGGAAGACTGGGGCGGCAAGACGATCATGGTTCCCGTTTCCGCCAAGCTTGGCGACGGCATCAACGAGCTTCTCGAAATGATTCTCCTCCAGGCCGAAATGATGGAACTCAAGGCGAACCCGGACCGCGAGGGCAAGGGCACGATCATCGAGGCCAAGCTCGACAAGGGCATGGGCCCGATCGCTACCGTTCTCGTCCAGAACGGCACCGTCCAGATGGGCGACAACATCATCTGCGGAACCAGTTTCGGCCGCGTCAAGGCTCTCATCAACGATTCCGGCCAGCGCGTGAAGGATGCGACACCCTCGACCCCGGTCGCGCTCATCGGTCTCAACGACGTGCCGAAGGTCGGCGACACCCTGATGGTCGTCGAGAACGCCAAGTTTGCCCGCTACGTCGGCGTGCTGCGGCAGAAGAAAGAGCGCGAAGACCGCCTCACCCGCGAGAACCGGCTCAAGCTGATCGACATCTTCAAGCACGTCACCGACGGTAAGGTGAAAGACCTGAACATCATCATCAAGGCCGACGTGCAGGGTTCCGCCGGCGCCCTCAAGGATTCGCTCGAGCGGCTCACGACGGCCGAGGTGAAGGTGAACGCCATCCACACCGGCGTCGGCGCCATCACCGAGTCCGACATCATGCTCGCGGCGGCCAGCAACGCCATCATCATCGGCTTCCACGTCCGGCCCGCCCACGGGGTCGACGATATCGCCCAGCGCGAGGGCGTCGACATCAAGGTGTTCCGCATCATCTACGACGCGATCGACGCCGTGAAGATGGCCCTCAAGGGCATGTACGAGCCGGAATACCAGGAAGAAGTGGTCGGCCGCGCCGAAGTGCGCAAGGTGTTCAAGATCACCGGCGCCGGCACCATCGCCGGTTCGTATGTCCTCGACGGAAAGGTCGCCCGCGACGCACAGGTCCGCATCATCCGCGACGGCGTCGAGATCTACGAGGGCAAGCTGTGCTCGCTCAAGCGCTTCAAGGACGACGTCCGCGAGGTCATGCAGGGCTACGAGTGCGGCATCGGCGTCGCGAACTACAACGACCTGAAGGACAAGGACATCTTCGAGTTCTTCAGGCTCAAAGAAATACAGCGGACGATATAATTTGACGGCGCCGCGAACTCACACGGGTTCGCGGCGTTTTCAACGGATATCGGAACGGAGCGCACAGGGCATGGCGATGATCGTGGCGGCGTGGGTGAGCTGCTGCCGGTTCAGCGTGAACGTCTCACCGTTGGCCGTCGTCACGGTGAGCGAGTCCGGGACGGGTCCGAGGTGAACGGTGCCCGTGGTGGTGGCGCAGTTGGCGGCGGCGGGG
>MWAR01000353.1 GCA_002068715.1 bacterium ADurb.Bin374 | reverse complement strand
GGGACTTAGCACGACCTCGTCGCCGGGCCCCCAGCCGAGTGCCCTGACGCCAAGGTGGAGTCCGGCCGTCCCGCTGGAAACTGCGATCGCGTCGTCGACCCCAAGCCAGTCCGCGAAGTCCCGCTCGAATTGCTCGAGGACCGGTCCAAGCGACAGCCGGCCGGAGCGCAGGACTTCGACCACCAGCCGTTCCTCTTCCGGGCCGATTTCCGGCCGGGCGAGGTCAAGCGGTGGCTGCTCCTCAGTCACCGGCGGTTCCGGAGTTGCCGTTCTGGAAGGCGTAGGCGAGCGAATCGACCAGCGCCTCCCAGGAGGCTTCGATGATGTTCTCCGAAACTCCGATCGATCCCCAGGAGTCGCCGCCGTCCTCGCGTCGCGAATCGAGCAGAACCCTGGTGCCGGCCCCGGTGCCGTGGGCAGTGTCGAGGATCCGGACCCGGTAGCCGGTCAGCTCGATCTTGCTGAGTTCCGGGTAATGGAGGGTTATCGCCTGTCGCAGCGCCCGGTCGAGGGCATTGACCGGGCCGTTGCCTTCGGCCACTTCGACGTAGCGCTCGTCCCCGACCTTGATCTTCACTATCGCTTCGGTCTCGACCGGCGCACCGGCCCGCTTCTCGGTCTGGACCTTGAAGGACTCGAAAGTGAAAAGCGGCTTGAACTCTCCCGCCTCCTGGCGGAGCAGCAAGTCGAACGAGGCCTCGGCCGCCTCGTAGTGGTAGCCGTCATGCTCCTTCTGCTTCAGGGTCTCGACCGCGTCGCGGGCCGCGGCGTCATCCAACTCGAGCCCGATCTCCTCGGCCCGGGCAAGCACGGTCGCCTTGCCCGACAGTTCCGATGCCAGGACCTTGCGGGCGTTGCCGACCGCCTCGGGATCCATGTGCTCGAAGGTGCGGGCGTCGGCGGCGATACCGGCGACATGCATGCCTCCCTTGTGAGCGAAGGCGTTCTTTCCCACGTAGGCCTGATCGGGATCGACGGCCACGTTCAGCAGGTCGGCCACGAAATGCGAGACCGAAGAGAGCTCTTTCATGTTCTCCGGCGGAACCACCTCGTAACCCATCTTCAGCTGAAGCGAGGGCAGGATCGAGATCAGGTTCGAGTTGCCGCAGCGTTCCCCGTAACCGTTGACAGTTCCCTGAACCTGCCTCGCTCCGGCATCGACCGCGGCCAGGGCGTTGGCGACGCCACACTCGGCGTCGTTGTGACAGTGGATGCCAAGCTCCGATTCGGGCAGCGCCGAACGGACCTCGCCAACCGCCGCGGCGATCTGATCCGGAAGGTGGGCGCCGTTGGTGTCGCAGAGCACGAGGACTTCGGCGCCGGCCTCGTGAGCGGCCTTCAGACACTCCAGCGAGTAGTCCCGGTCATCGCCCCAGGCATCGAAGAAGTGCTCCGCGTCGTACATGATCCGCTTGCCTTCGCCGCGCAGGAAGGCAACCGACTCGCCGATCATCGCCAGGTTCTCCTCCCGGGTCACCTTGGTCACCTTCTCGAGGTGAAGCGACCAGGTCTTGCCGACCAGGGTCACGACCGGAGCGAAGGTGGAGGCGAGCAGCATGAGGGCCTCGTCCTGATCGGCCTCCACCCCGCGACGGCGGGTCATGCCGAAGGCGCAGATCGCCGCCTGCTCGAGCTTCTCTTCGGCCAGGAGTTCGAACAGTTCCGCTTCCTTGGGGTTCGAAGCGGGAAATCCCGCCTCGATGAACTGGACGCCGAGGGCGTCGAGGGCGTGAACCACCCGCACCTTCTCGGCCGCGGAAAGGGACATGCCCTGCCCCTGCATGCCGTCGCGGAGGGTCGTGTCGTAGAGCTTCACCGATGTCATTCGTTACTGCCTTTCAGGAAAATCAGGGGCCGGTGGCAGAACCACCGGCAGGACCAAACACGGCACCTGGCCGCGCTGCCGCGGGATTTCAGCCCGCAGCCCCGGTAATTCGGGAGATCCTGATTTCGCTTGCAGCGTGAAGCATCTTCCTCAGACTGTACTCGGTTCCGATTTGGCTGCCGGCTCACCGACCAGGTCGAGCCACTCCGAGTACTGCGGCGCACGACCGTAGATCGCGTCCTCGTAGGAGCGCTGGACCAGGCGGGAAACCTCGCCGGGCTCGCCAGTGCCGACCGGGTGATCATCGACCTCGCGGACCGGGACGATCTCGGCCGCGGTTCCGCACATAACGATCTCGTCGGCCAGGTAGAGCTCCATGATCTCGTCATCGACTTCGGCGAGACATTCGACCATGTGCTTGTAGGCGGCTTCCCGACGATCCTTGAGTTCGCCGGTCGGCTCCTCCTCGGACATGGTGACGCCCTTGTCCTCTTCGCTGAAGTAGATGCACTTGTTTTCGAGAACGTCGATGACGCCCTTGAAATCAGCCTCGCGGCCGATCGGCAGCATCAGCGGAACCGGAGTCGCGCCGAGCTTGGAGTGAATGTCGTGCACCACGCCGTCGAAATCGGCGCCGGTACGGTCCATCTTGTTGACCAGGGCGACGACCGGCACGTGATACTTCTGCGCCTGCCGCCAGACGGTTTCACTCTGGGGCTGAACTTTGCCGACCGAGCAGAACACGGCGACCGCGCCGTCGAGGACGCGCAGCGAACGCTCCACCTCGGCGGTGAAGTCCACGTGTCCGGGAGTATCGATCAGGTTGATGTGATCGTGATGCCGCGTTCCCGCTCCTGTTCCATCCAGTCCATGGTGGCGCCGCCCTCGTGGACCTCGCCCAGCTTGTAGTTCACGCCGGTGTAGAAGAGAATGCGTTCACTCAGCGTGGTCTTGCCGGCGTCGATGTGCGCCATGATACCAATGTTGCGATAGTCCTTCAGCGCGGTCTTGCGATCCGGAGACTCATGATACTCTTTTTTGTCTTGCTCGGTCATCATAGTTCAGTGTTCCCGGCGCATTACCAGCGGTAATGGGCGAACGCTTTGTTCGCCTGCGCCATTTTAAAGGTGTCTTCTTTCTTCTTGATCGAGGAACCGGTGTTCTCGAACGCGTCGAGAAGTTCGCCGGCGAGGGACTCGGTCATCGACTTGCCTTTGCGTCCGCGGGAGTAGGAGGTGATCCAGCGCATGGCCAGCGCAACCTGACGCTCCGGATCGACTTCGATCGGAACCTGATAGGTCGCACCGCCGACGCGGCGCGAACGCACTTCGATGGCCGGGGCGACGTTGTCCAGGGCGGCGTGGAAGGTTTCCAGCGGACCTTGGTCCTTGCGCTTGGCTTCGAGGATGTCGAAGGCGCCGTAGATGATGTTCTCGGCGACGGCCTTCTTACCTTCGTACATGACGTAGTTCATGAACTTGGTCAGCACGAGATCGCCATGGACGGGATCGGGCAGAACTTCGCGCGGCTCGGCGCGGTGACGGCGGGACATTCTTTATATCTCTCTTCTTAC
>MWAR01000352.1 GCA_002068715.1 bacterium ADurb.Bin374 | reverse complement strand
ACGTTCCCGCCGAAACGGTTTCGATCGTCCGCGACACGGCCGGATTCTGGGCCGGCCGCGACGTGGTCCCCACCGACCGCACCGCGATCGTCTGCTCCCTCGCCGGGATGCTGGCGAGATTGCGCGAAATGCCGCCCGAATCGAACAGAGAAACGATTGCGGACAGGATCCTGAACCTGCTCGTCTCAAATGATATATGTATTGATATCGTCCAGGCATGCGGTGTCGCCGATGCCGCGGCTGCCAGGGCCTTCTGGCTCGATGCCCTGACGCGAAAAATGCAGCGCGAGGGAATGGACAGGCGGAAGTTCGACTGGCTCATCGCCGAGGGAGGAATCGATCCCGTTTCGATCCTGACGGCCGCCCGCTCCTGGAAGGACGGCGTCCCAGCCGATGCGGAACAGCTCAAATCCCTGCTCGGCAGGCTCCAGCAGCGGCTTGCGTTTGCAGGCACCTCCGAGCTTCCCCTGCCGCCCGAAACGCCGCCGGAAAAAGCCCTGCAGGCGAAGCTCGAGCTTCTCGAGAAGCCGGCCTGTCTCTCATACGTCGAATTGTTCGAACACCTCGTCGGCGCGAGAATCCACGCCGAGGCATGCCTCATGGATCTCCCGACCGCCCTCGATCTTTCTCAGCCGGACATCGGCCGTCGTGTCGCCCTGCTCAGACGGTATGTCTGCCAGCTTCGCCGTCTGCCATTCCTCGGCGGCGCGCAGAAACAGCAGACAACGGCGGCGGCAGGAGGTGCCGGATGATCCGGGTGCGTCCGTTCACTCCCTTCTCGATCAGGGCCGCTTCGCTGTCGTCACGACCCGGAAGCGGACCTTCGCTTCGAAACTCGCTCGCGCATGTGCGTGAGATGTTCCTGTCATCATCCCAGGAGGAATTATCGCATGATCGCTTCTGAAGACCATCCCAACACTCCCGCAACTCCTCCCGCCGGCGGTGCCGGGCGCGACGGAATCAAGGGCACGTATCCGCTGCTGCCCCTGCGCGACGTGGTCGTGTTTCCGTACATGGTGGTTCCGCTGTTCGTCGGCCGCAAGAAATCGATCCGCTCGATCGAGGAAGCGATGATGAAGGACCGCAAGATCATTCTCTGCGCGCAGAAAGTCGCGAAGACCGATGATCCGAGCGTCGAGGACCTGTACACGACGGGGACCGTCGCCGAGATTCTTCAGCTTCTCAAGCTGCCCGACGGGATTCTGAAGATCCTCGTCGAAGGCACGACCCGGGTGAAAATCGACAAATTCACGAAAGACGACGATTGTTTCGAGGTCGAAGCGGCCGAGGTGGTCATCGCCGACGAGAAGACGGTCGAGCTGCAGGCGCTCATGCGGAACGTGATCAGCCTGTTCGAGCAGTACGTGAAGCTGAACAAGAAGATCCCTCTCGAAGTAATCATGGTCGCCAACAACGTCGAGGAGCCGGGCCGGCTTGCCGACATCATCACGGCTCATCTGCAGCTCAAGGTCGAGGAGAAGCAGGAGATCCTCGAGGCGTTCGAGCCCCGTGCCCGCCTCGAAAAGATCGCCACGATCCTCAACCGCGAGCTCGAGATCATGATGGTCGAAAAGAAGATCCGCGGCCAGGTTCGCAAGCAGATGGAGCAGATCCAGAAGGAATACTACCTGCGCGAGCAGATGAAGGCGATCCAGAAAGAGCTGGGCGAAGGCGAAGAGCGCGGAGACGAGCTCGAAGAGCTGAAGGAAGCGATCGCGAAAGCCAAGATGCCGGAAGACGCGCGCACGAAGGCCGAAAAAGAGCTGAACAAGCTGATGAAGATGCCGCCCGGCTCGGCCGAGGCGACCGTCTCCCGCAACTACATCGACTGGCTCGTGTCTCTGCCCTGGTCCAAGCAGTCTAAGGATCGCATCGATATCGAAAAGTGCGAGAACATACTCAACGAAGACCACTTCGGCCTGAAAAAGGTCAAGGAACGGATCATTGAATATCTCGCGGTATGCAAACTGAAAAAGTCGATCAAGGGTCCCATCCTGTGCCTGATTGGCCCCCCCGGCGTCGGCAAGACCTCGCTTGGACGCTCGATCGCGCGCTCCCTGAACCGCAAGTTTGCCCGCATCTCGCTCGGCGGCATGCGCGACGAGGCCGAGATCCGCGGCCACCGACGCACCTACATCGGCGCCCTTCCCGGCCGAATCATCCAGGCCCTGCGCGACACGGGCACCCGGAATCCCGTCATCCTGCTCGACGAAATCGACAAGATGGGAATGGATTTCCGCGGCGATCCGAGCTCGGCGCTGCTCGAGGTGCTCGACCCCGAGCAGAACCATGCGTTTTCCGATCACTTCATCGCCACACCGTTCGACGTCTCGAAAGTGCTCTTCCTCACGACGGCGAACGTTCCCCACACCATTCCGCCGGCGTTGAAAGATCGCCTCGAAATCGTGTATCTGCCTGGCTACACCGAAGAGGAAAAAGTCCAGATCGCGAAGAAATACCTGGTCCCGAAGCAACTCGAAGCGAACGGCATCGACAAATACGAGATCACGGTCCATGACGCAGCCATCATCGAGGTCATCCGTAAATATACCCGCGAAGCGGGGGTCCGAAGCCTGGAACGCGAACTGGCCGCCGTCGGCCGGAAAGTCGCGCGCAACATCATCGTGAAGCTCCAGAAGTCCGATATCCGGGCTGACGCCGATGACAAGGACGAAAAGGACGTTCCCGCCGAAGCCGCTTCCGACGTCAAGCCGGTGAAAGAAGGGAAAGAGGCGAAGGATGCGAAGGAAACGCGTGAAGGGAAGAACGGCTCAGAGTCGAAGGCCCCGAAGCTGACCGAAGCCGAGCTTGCCGCGCAGGCTGCGATCGGCCAGATCGTCGTGTCCGCCGAAAGCATCGAGTCGTATCTCGGCGTCCCCACCTTCCACATCGACAGAAAGGAAGAGAAGGACGAAATCGGCGTGGTCACCGGCCTTGCCTGGACCGAGGTCGGCGGGACGATCCTCCCGATCGAAGTGGCGGTGATGCCCGGCCGCGGAAAGATCATCCTCACCGGCTCGCTCGGAAACGTGATGAAGGAGTCCGTGCACGCGGGCATCTCGTATCTGAGAAGTCATGCACCCGAGCTGAAGATGCGCCCGATCGACTACGAGAA
>MWAR01000351.1 GCA_002068715.1 bacterium ADurb.Bin374 | reverse complement strand
CACTCGCGTATCTGAAGCGAGTGCTCTCTCCGTCGTTTTGTCGTGTTTCATGAGAAACAAGGCGAGGGCTCACGAAACTGGAGAGGCTTGCCGATAACATAGCGGGGTTCTCTCTATTTTCGGCCAAAACCTGATCAGGTGCTGACATGAAACGAATGAAAAGCAAACTCACTGGAGGCGCGGTTCTGATCGCGTTGCTGGGGCTCCTCTCGGCAGGCGTGACGGCGCACGCGGCGACCTCGCCCATCGCCCCTTCGATCCGCTCGGTTGCGCAAACGCAGGCTGTGGCGGCGAAAAAGGGCGGCGAGGCATGCCTGAGCATGCTGCTGAACCGGGATCTGTCCGTTCAGATCCAGGGCATGCGCGCGAATGGCTTCGAAGGCGTCAAGGGCAACATCAGCCGCATCGTGGGTGGCCGAAACTACACCGCGGCTGATCTAGACTACGCCGAGGTTCCCTTCTATACCGTCAACGGTCTCGGTCTCACTGCGCTGCTTCACGACGGCGGCGAGTGGCCCGGCACCGGCGGCGACACCTCGAAAGACGACGGCCGCGCCAGCTTCGGCACCGAGTGGGCGGGCGAATTCTACGATCTCGACAAAAACGGCCACTATCCCAAGGCCGTGCTTCGCTATATCGGCAGTCACTGCTACATCTTCGTGCCACCGATGTTCTTCCCGACCCTGCCGCGGGGCATCTCCTCGACCGAGGACACGACCCCGGCTCCCGATTCCGGATGGGGCCTGTACTGGCCCGATACCGCCGGCTGGGGAAGCGACAAACTGTACTTCGCCCCCGCGACCGGCGCCAAGACGCTCGATCCGCGCTTCGTCTTCGGCATGGACAAGAACTCGGCACGCGCCAGCCTCAAGGCGTTCGCCGACGAGTTCGACAGCGTCATCTATCCGAAGATGCGCGAGTTTTTCGGCAGCGAGCCGGATGTCGACCAGGATTCCAAGATTTTCATTCTTCTCGACGATATCCGCGACGGTGTCGGCTCATTCCGCGGCTATTTCTGGGCGGTCAACGAGTTCCCGCGGACGCAGATTCCCTACAGCAACGAGAAGGAACTGCTTCACATCGATCTGTTCCCGACCTTCCTGACCGAGTCGAAGCAGGCATACCGCACCACGGCCCACGAGTTCACCCACATGATCCATTTCAACGAGGGCACCCAGATCGTCGACGGCACTCTCCAGGAAGAGGAACGGTGGGTCGAGGAAGGCTTCACGCAGTATGCCCAGTATGTGTACGACAAGTCTCAGACCACGAACGTCGACGAGTTCATCAAGGAACCCGATACGATTCTCGTCGAGCCGCGCACGAGCGTCTGGCTCGGGGCGAGCCCGTTCAAAAACTACGGTGCGAGCTTCCTCTTCATGTATTATCTCGCCGAAAAATATGGTGGGTCGAATGTATCGACCTTCATGAAAAACCTCGTCCGCGACAAGACGACGGGAGTCGACTCGATCAACAAGGCCCTGCTCGGCTTCAACACGACGATGGAAAGCGTGTTCGCCGATTTCGCCATCGCCAACATCCTCGACAAGACCCGCAAGAACGACATGAGCAGTCTCAACGACGGCAAGTGGGGCTACAACGCCGACAACGACTACGACACGACCAACAACATCGGCGTGAACCAGAGCCTGCCCGTGAAATTCTCGGAACGGGTCATCCTGAGCCCGTCGGGCGCCGTTCGCTCGGCGAACGTCAATCCGTGGGCCTCGGACTACATCGAGATCTCCGGCAGTTCGGGAAACCTGAACCTGGGCTTCGACGGCGATGACACGCTTCTGTTCAAGGCCGCCGTCATCAAGCGCGGCGAGGACATCGATCCGTCGGTCGAGTTCATCTATCTCAACGAGAAGCAGGCCGGAAACCTCATCGTGCAGAATTACGGCTCCGGCAACGCCTACGAGAATCTCGTGCTGCTGCCCATGATCACGACGAAGGGAAACTACGAGAAGGCGAACTACGTCTACTCGACCACGTTCGCCGACCTGAAGGTCGCGGTCTTCCCGAACCCGGTCTACGAGAACAACCTGCACATCGTCGTGCGGACGAACGACAAGTTCGCTTCGACCCCCCGGCTCCAGATGACCTTCAACTCCCAGCAGGGATACCTGACGATGACCCCGATCAACGACAGCACATATATCACGAACTATGCGTTGAAGGAATCCGGGGAAGGTGTCGTCGAGGCTTACGGAACGAACAGCAACGGCACGATTCTCACCAATAACCTGAAATTCAGCGCGGTCTATTATCCGCCGAAGAGCCAGGGCTCGCTGTCCGCCTCCTACGGGCGCGTCACGTTCCCGGCCGGATCGATCAGAAAGGGCGGATACGTGGTGCTCGCGGCTTCGACCGAACAGCATTCGTATGCCGGCCTGCGGCGCATCACGCCGATGCTAGACGTGGCGCTGCCCGGTGATACGACCGACGCGCCCGTCAGCGTGGCCCTGCCCCTGAGCGGCCCCTGGACGGCGAGCCTGCCGGTCGGGCTGTTCGCCGCCTCCGACAACGGCCCGCAGTGGCTGGGCCGCGCCGACAAGGTCGGGAACGAGATCCTCGGCTCCATGAACCGATCCGCGACCGTGTTCGCCGCTATCGACCAGACCGCGCCCGTCATCGGCGGTGAAGCCGAAACGGACAAAAACGGCATGGTCTCGATCGGCGTCACGGAAAACGGCTCCGGGGTCGATGCCGGAAGCATCGTCGTGAAGATCGGAAACGAGCGTGTTCCCGTCCGCTGGGATGCCGCTTCCCGGAAAATCGTCGCGAATCTCGCCGGGCGGCTCGACGGCCGGTATGATCTCGATGTCGAGGTTGCCGACAGACTCGGAAATAAAGTGCATTCGAATATAACTGCAAATATGGCCGGAACGTTCGGTCTCTCGCAGGCGATCGTGTATCCGAACCCGGCCCGCGCATTCGCCAACCTGCGCATGACCTTCCGGGGCGGCGCCGCCGTGGGGGCGCAGATCGAGGCGCGCATCTACGACATCGCCGGCGAGGATGTCTGGGAAACCAGGATGGCGCATGTAGGCGGCGGAATCTACCAGGCCCGCTGGGATCTGAAGAGCCGGCACGGCCATGCCGTCGCGAACGGCGCCTACATCGTCGAGTTCGAGGCGACGGCGAATGGCGAATCCTGGACGGAACGCCGCAAGATGGCCGTGCTGCGGTGAGCGAGGACTGACACATGACGATGCCGGTAAACGGGGGACAGGTGATGAACAAAGGCAAACTGGCGATTCTCCTGCTGGTGCTGCTGACGTTCCCGATGATCCAGAACTGCGGCGGCAGCAACGGCGGCGGGACCTCCGATGCCGTCGTGGCGCAGCAGCTGATCAACGACGGGTGGGCCAACCTGGAGACGGGCGCCTACAAGACGGCCGAGTCCAGCTTCATGCAAGCGCTCGCCGAGCCGCTGACGGATACCCAACGGATCGACGCCAACAACGGCCTCGGCTGGGCGATTTCGAAGAACGGCAAGATCCTCGAGTCGATTCCCTACTTCGAGATCGCTGCCGGAAGCAGCATGGAGGCCAAAGTGGGCCTCGCCGCGGCACTGATCTTCAGACATCAGACCACCGACGATTACCTGCGTGCCGCCGAGTTGCTGGGCAACATGCCCCCCGACAAATTCGTCGGCCAGCATAACGGGCTCGCGCTGAGCACGTCGAAGGTGTATGCCCTGACGGCCCTGGCATACGCGTTCGCGGGTGACAAGGACCAGGCGAAAGCGAACATGAACAAGGCCGCCGCCCTCGACTCGATGATGGTCGGCACGACCGTCGACCGCATCGACGAGGCGTTCAGGCTTCTCGGATGGTCCGACTGACGCCTATTCCGGATGTTTCTGTAGGGGCGGGGTT
>MWAR01000350.1 GCA_002068715.1 bacterium ADurb.Bin374 | reverse complement strand
CGCCGACCACGGCGGTTTTCCCGGCAGCCTCGGCCGGCGTGACGTCAAGCCGCTTCTGCTCCTCAGGCGCGGGCAGGAACTTCTTGGGATCGGCTCCGACCACCCAGGTGCCCTGTTTCGAAACGCCGATGGGAATGACCTCGTATTTGTCGGAATCGAGCGCCTTCATGATCGACTGCGCCGAGACCAGCGAAACCTCGTGTTCGCCGGAACGGCCGCCGAAAACGACGCCAACGCGGATCCTGCCGGATGTGCTCATGGAAAAAAACCTCCTTGCCGCAAACGATTTCACATCGTGTATCGGCAGAAAAGCCTCGCGGTCTGAGAAAACGTTCGCTTCAGGCCGGCTCCCGTACGTTGCCAGAGTCGGCAATCGTCTCCTGCAATGGCATAGCCGGCTTCTCGTCGTTCGCCGGGGGCTGCGGAACGCCGAACCTCGAAAACGTCAGCGTGAACCTGCTTCCCTCACCCAGTTTGCTCGCCACCTCGACGGTGCCGCCCATCATCGTCACGAGATTCTTGACGAGATACAGGCCGACGCCGGACCCGCCGTAGCGACGTCTGATCGTGCCGTCGACCTGCCTGAAGCGGTCGAAGATGTATCTCACGTCGTCTTCGGCGATGCCGACCCCGTGATCGACGACTTCGAGGACGAGTTCATCGCCTTTTGCAGCCGCCAGCAGCCGGACGAGGCCACCCTTTCTGGAGAATTTGACGGCATTGCTCAGCAGGTTGATCAGCACCTGTTTCAGGCGATCGCCATCGATGACGATCGGGAACAGGTCGCCCTGGATCTTCATCTCGATCTGCACGTTCCTGCTGACCGAGAATCCTTCCATGTGATCGCTCACTTCTTTCAGCAACGGCGCAATCTCGGTTTTCACCGGTTCGATGCGCATGCGCCCCGTGTCGATCGCCTCCATGTCGAGCAGATCGTTGATGAGCCGAAGCAGATGCTGAGCGGTTTTCTTGATCTGGGCCGCCCCCGTCATCACGTCTTCTTTGCGGTCGTAATGCTGGAGAATCAGGTCGGGCCAAGCGAGAATCGAGGTGAGCGGAGTCCGCAGTTCGTGGGACATGTTGCTCAGAAACTCGCTTTTCAGCCGTTCGGACAGCTGGGCCTTCTGGGTTTCGATTTCAAGCAGCCTGGTACGCTCGATGACTTTTTTTTCCAGCGTCAGGTTGAGAATGCGAAGCTCGTTCTGCCGCTCGTTGATCGCCTGGACCATCGCGTTGAACGTATGGGCCAGAAACTCGATCTCCTGCGCGGCCTCGATCGACAGCGGCGGAGCCGAGTAATTCTGCTGGGAGAGCTTCTCGGCGAGATGTTTCAGCGTCTCTATCGGATACGTGATCATCCGGCTGAAGCGGCGAGCCACAAAAGCGATCAGCAAGAGCGTAAGCAGGACCACCCCCGAGATGACAAGGTGGTTGAGCATCAATTGAGAATTGATCTGTTTGAGTGAGAAGCCCATATACAGGGTGCCGAGAAATCGCTGGTTGAAGCTCAGCCGGTGCCTGAGATGAAGGGTCTGGCCGTCATCGTAGGATTCGATGGGAACCGGTGAAAACTCCGTCTTCCAGGAAGCGATCGGCGCCAGCTCCGGGTGGAACGCCGCCATCACGACGCCGTTCCGGTCCGCCACGTGGACGTAGGCCACTTCGCCGCGCCGCGTCAGGCCGTTCACGACCTCGTTCAGGGCCTGCAGGTCCTCGAACTCGACGCCGGGAGCCATGTTGTAGGCGGCCAAGTCGACCAGTTCCTCGGCTTTCTGCTGGAAGTTCTTCCGGATGATCGAGTGTTCGCGAATGATCGTGAACGCCCCGAGGATGAGAATTCCGGGAACGAAGGCGGCCAGCAGGAGAATGCGAAGCTGTGCATGCAGCGGCGCCCTGTGCATCCATTTCATCGACATCATCGGATGACCCGGCAGTGCTTCAGGAAATTCGCATGGAAATCCGCACCCACGGTGCGCGCCGTGTTCAGGTTCAAATGAATGACCGGCCTGTCGCCCTCCATGGTCATGACGACCACGATTCCCGAGTTCAGCAGCAGGAGGTCGCTTCCGAAGGTGACCAGGCGGTGCTCATTCGCATACCTGGCGACGATCTCGCCGTCCTTCCGCCAGTCACCGACCAGGACGAGCATTCCGGGGATCCGGGCGATGGCCGGAAGCTCTCCGCTTTTCATCAAAATCTTCATCGGCACAAGCGGGCGGCCGAAAATCGTTTTGCCGAACAGCGCCTCCTCAACCTGCCGGAATGAACGGTCGCAGTCATTCGTGACGTCGTTGCGCATCACGATGCCCACTTCGTAGGGGGAAGAGGCCGTGCTGTCGAACGAGCGGTCATACGTCACGATCTTGAGAAAGATCTGGATCTGAAGCGGAATCGGGATTTCCCCGACGGGCGACGCTCGATCGGCAGCGCCGGCCTGGCCGCAGAGCAGGAGAAGAATCAGGACGATCCGGCCTGTCGACAGGCGGTCGGGTGGTCCGATTCGATTTTTCCTGCAGATACTGGCCATATATCCTTAGAACATTCGTATGAACTCGAACCTGACAAGCGTTCCGGGGGCCCAGGCCTCGAGCATCTCCTGAGAGGAAGAGCGGCCGATGTTCCAGGCCGAGAATTTGACATGTTCTTTCGGGGAGATTCGGTGCAGGATTGCAGCACCCGTCACCGAGTAACCCGACACGGTCCTCGTTCCGACGCCGGGAACGTCGCGTTTGTTGGTGTCGATGGTATCGCCGACCCAGTGCGTTTCAAGCTGCATGCTCGTCCTGTCGTCGAAGGCGTGCCAGAACCCGATCCCACCCTTCTTCTCGGCATCGTATTGAAGCTCGCGGCCCTGGTTGTCTTCCGACTGGAGCCACATGCCGCTCAGGAACAGCCTGTGTCTGGGCGAGAAATGCTTCCGGAGTTCGAACTCGACTCCGTGAATGTCGGCGCTGTCGCCAGGCTGTTGGGGATGGAACTTGCCGAAGATGCCGTATCTGGCATACGCCGGGTCGGCGATGAGCGGATCGAAGTTTTCCCAGATGATGTTTTTGTGGACCATGTTGAATCCGGTCAGGCGAGCGTACAATTCTTTGGGGAACATGTAATCGAGCGACAGTTCAAGGGTGCGGATCTTTTCGGGTTCCATGTCCTGGGTTCCGCGACCGCTCGGCTGGTCGATGTAAGACTGCCAATTCGACGGTTCCTTGAACGCGCTGCCGTATCCGAACCTCGCGTGGCCTTTTGAATTGTCGAAGCTATACATCAACGACAGGTGCGGGCTGAACACGTCCTCGTAATCGGTATGCGTGTCGTATCTGCCGCCGACGGTCAGCCGCCACGGATCGGAAAGCGTGATTTCGTCCTGGAAAAACAGATTGATGTTGTCCTTCGTGAACGACCTGCGTTCCGGAATGAAATCGTTCCCCGTATATGATTCGGATCGAAGTCCCGTGCCGAACGAAAGCTGGTGACGTTCACGGACCTTCATGTCGCGCTGGAGGTTGATATACCATCTATACGAATCGATATCATAATTCAAGTCGGGTACATCCGCAAAGTTATAGAAATTTTCGTCATACCCGTGCCAGCTGACCACCATCGTGTCGCGTGCGCCGTTCCGGCGTTCGGTCGAGTTGTGCCAGTCGATCCATTCTTCGCCGCGCTTCCAGGTATACAGCCGATATACGGCGAAATCGGCTCCGTCGTATTCCTGGTCAACCCGGCGCATGCCGACGTTGATTCTATTGTTTCCGAATTTATATTTGCCGTACAAATATCCCCAGGCGCGGTCGCTGTGGGCGTCTTCGCCGGGACGGTTACGGTCTCTGACGATGCCGGGGCCTTCCGTGGTGTTCATGTGGAGATCCCAGAGCCAGGAGGTATTTTTCGTCCGGCCGGCAACGGCCAGTTCGGAGCGGGCCGTTTCGAAGGTTTCCCAGCCCGCCTGGAATTTTCCCGTCAGGTCGCCTTTGAGATAATCCTCGGGATCGCGGGTGATGATGTGAACGACGCCGAGAAACGCGTTCGCCCCGTAGAGGGCCGACCCGGGCCCGGAGAGCACTTCGATCCGCTTGATGTTGGAAAGCGGCAGCGTGATGTCGGTCCAGAGGCCGCCGTCCCGTACATCGTTTATCGGCACGCCATCGATCATCCAGAGGATGCGCTCGTTGATGACGGACGCACCGACCATGCCGCGGATCGACGTATTGGTGAACTGTGAAAGCCAGGTTTTGGTCTGAAAGCCCGGAATGCGCCGGAGAAGATCGGAAAGCGTCATCGCGGGGGAGTTGAGGATCTCCTCTTCGGTGATGACGTACATCGTCGCGGGCGAAACATCCATCGCCGTCTCACGCCTCGTCGCCGTCACGACCGCCTGCCCGAGCAGGTCCTCGAGCGACACTTCCGATATATCCTTGTATTCCTTCACCGTCTGGCCGGCCCAGGAAGCCGTTGTGCAAAGGATATACACGGACAGCAGGAACGACAGTCGCCTGCGAACGAAACATTCGAACGCCCTCTTCTTCAATATCTGCATCAGGAGTCTCCCAAGCTTCTTCGCCAATATTATATCTCTATATTTGTTTGGCGTGTCTTTGATCCCGGTGGTGGCGGGATGTTATCTCTATGGATGGAATACCAGGTAAGGATAGTCAATATTCT
>MWAR01000349.1 GCA_002068715.1 bacterium ADurb.Bin374 | reverse complement strand
GCCGCATTGTGCAGGTCGTTGCGCAGGTGCTCGACAAGCAGGGTTGCCTGTCGGGCCGCCTCGTTCACCTGTTCCCCGCTCGAGAATGTGCGGCGGAACTGGGTGAAAGCCGGGATGGCCGCGCTGAGCAGAAGCACGAGGATGCCGAAGATGACCAGCAGTTCGATGAGGGTGAAACCGCCTTTTCGCGTATCAAAGCGTTTCTTTTGCATACAGCACCGTCCTCGAAAACTGTCTCAGCGACTGACTGCCGGGGATCACCGGGTAGGTCAGGGTGACCGTGATCTTCTTGTACACCGGGCCACGCGGATCGTCGACGGCCGTGATCTCCATGCGCCGCGCCGCCGTTCCGACGGGACTCAGCCGCAAGAGCCGGCTTCCCGAGCCGAGGGGCTGGCCGTCGAGCAGGTCGGCGTCGGCGAACACCCCGGCGGGAACATCTTTCCAGGGAAGCGAGAGTACCTGCTCGATCAGCTCATAGCACGCGCAGTGGGCCGTGAAATCATCCTGATTCATCGACATCGTGCGGGTGCCGGCCTGCAAGAGATACAGTACGGAGCCGAGAAACAGGGCCAGCAGGAACAGGGCAGCCAGCAGTTCCATCATCGTGAAGCCGCGTTTGTCAGTCATACCAGCTCCTGTCGGTGTCGCTCACGCAGGCCCGGATGAATGCCCGCCAGTCGTTGCCCGATTCCGAGGTGCGGATGGGGTCCTGGATTTCCCGCCAGGCGATGCTGCCGCCCTTGCCTGTTCCGGCAGTCGGAAGGGTGTCGCGGACATCGACGGAGCCGTTGATGCGGCACGGGATCGCGAGAACGAGGCGGGCCTTGGGAGCGAGGATATTGAGTTGATGCAGAGCGGATTGTTCCATCGTGACCGTCTCGGCTTCGGGAGCCGCGATGGTGATGGCCGAATACTGGCTGGTAAGCCGGTTTCCGCGACAGACGACGTTGCCGCGTTCGAACAGGATCATGCCGGAACCCTCGACGAGGAGCGGCGCTGAGAGATTCGATGGCGGAAAAACGAGCGGATCGCGGGCCTTGTTGATGATGCGGACCGTGGTGTCGAGACGTAGAACCCGGTCATCGGGCCTGTAGAATCGCTCCCAGAACTCGTCGATCGTCGAGAGTTCGACCATGGCGCGGTTGCGGATGATTTCGATCGTCTGTGGAGCCTTGACGGGGCCGCGGTACAGCAGAGTCTCGTTCCGGCGCAGCTGCAGGTCCGAGCCGTCGTCATACGCCAGAGGTGAGGCGGCGGGCGGATACGTGCGTTGTTCCGATGGCAGGGCCAGTTCGCCCATGAAGTTGTACAGATACGCCGTCGGGAACTCGACGATGCTGCACATGTGTTCGGTGTAATCCTCGTATGTCGGGAACAACTCGCTTCTCCGGGCCACGGGGCCTCCCACGGCGCGGCCGAGAAACTCGGTCAGGGTCTGTTCCGGCTTGAAGTTGCCGGTCTCGCAGGCCGGCAGGAAATACTGCGGCGAAGGCCTCGTGCCGCCGAAGATCGCCGCGACGTCCGGTTCCTCGGGCTTCACGTCGAGCCGGCCGAGTCGTAGAATAGCAGTTGATACATTTCCGATCACCTTCGTGCGCGACTGGAACCCTTTGCGGCAGTCGCCGAACAGGTGCAGGGAGGAGGATTTCGCGCCGTATTTCGCAATCTGGTCGGGTGAGATCAGGTCGCCTTCATACATGGCGTTGTGCTCGAGCGAGGTGCTGCGGTCGTGAAACCCGTCGAGCAGGAAATCGTGACCGAACGCATACTCGGTCACACGCTCCGGAGCGCCGTCCGGTCTGTCCCAGGGGAAGCCGCGGGCCTGCGAAAATGCCGGCGGGAGCAGCGATGGGGGTGTCGTGAAGCGGATGACCTTGGGCTTTCCCGGTTCGGGGATCGCGTAGAGCTGGAACAGTTCGCCGGCATCGAGAGCGCCGGAGGTGAGATGCAGTCGCACCTGGCCGCCGCCGAGCCAGACCCAACCGCGACTTTCGAACACGTTCGCGGGCTCTTCCCCTTCCTTCGGCACCTGTGGTGCCAGCGTGTCGTCGGGAAGCGGGTGGTGATAGAGCATCAGGGGCCGGTCGCCTTCGACGTGCCGGCCGTCGTAATCGTTGCTCAGGGTGTTGTACCGCTCGGGCTGGCCCTGGGCCGCGCTGTGGGCGCGGAGCGTGAACTTCGTGGTCACCGGCGGGAGAAGGCTGCCGGCAAAGACCGGCCGTCGCACTTCGACCGTCCGCGAAACGCCCTTGCACGAGCCGGTTGCCCGGATGGCGAGGGAGCCTCGGCAGGAAACCGGGTCGTTCCAGACGGCGGGGTCGGTTTCGGCGGCCTGGAACCCCGTGAACCAGGCATCGACCTCCAGCGAGGCCGACGGATCGACCTCCGCGGCGCAGGCGGCCAGGCGGTAATTCCAGGACGGGTCGAACAGTGGAACGATCGACGTTTCAGGAACGGAGGGATTCTCGATGATGGTCTTCGCCAGCGGGGAAAGGCCCGCCGTATTCCCCTCCTCGAACGACTTTCGCACTTCGCAGATGGCGAACCCGATGCCGGCTTCGGCGAGGTAATGGGCCGACTGGGCGTCGGCGACGTGGCGGATCTCCTCCTGATGACGGCCGACCAGCTTGAACAGCACCGTTCCGAGGATCAGGAGCGTGACCCCGATCGACAGCACGTAGATCAGCGTGAACCCTGCCTTGCGATGGGAGAGCTTCATAATGGAGGCTCCTTTGTTCCCTACCTTGCCGCGCCCTTGCGCTCGACGGATGTCGGGAGGCCGATGGCGCGCGGGGAAAGGCCGGCCTGGTTCCTGATTTCCGGGTTCGCTCCGCGGGCGAGCAGATACAGGGCCGCTTTCTGGCGCTTCTTCATGATCGCCAGGTGGAGCGGCGTGTTCCCGTCGCGTGCCTGTGCGTTGATGTCCGCCCCCCGTGTGACCAGGAGCTCGATGATGTCCGTCGCACCCGTCTCGGCCGCCGTATGCAGAGGGGTTCTGCCGAGCGCGTCGCGGGCGTTCGTGTTTGCGCCGGCTTTCACCAGCCGCTCGGCGACCTCGCGCGAGGCGGCGAG
>MWAR01000348.1 GCA_002068715.1 bacterium ADurb.Bin374 | reverse complement strand
CTTCCCGCCCCGAACGGCGCCAACTACAGCGTCACATGGGACGGCAGGAAAGCGCCGCCGAGCACCGAGTATGTCGGTGAAGGCCAGTATCAGATCACGGTGATCGACAGGGCCGAAAACCAGGGCGTGAACGGCGGAGTGGTCTACTCCATTCCTCTCGACGTCATCACTTCCGACTTCAAGTTCACCGCCGTGAAGCAGACGAGTCCGACAACCCTTTTGCTGACCTTCTCGCACGATGTAGACCCCGCCCGCGCCGAGACGTTCAATAACGGTCAGTATGTTCTCTCGACGAATCCCGGCGTCGACCCAGGCGTATTCCCGACATCGGCCGGCTCCAACGGCAAAACTGTCACACTCACCTTCGGTTCGGTCTTCACGCATAACACAGCCTATACAATGATTGTTGCGAGCGCGACGAGCCTCGACGGGTATCAGTTCCCCACGCCGCAGAGCCTCACGTTCACCGCCGACGGTCAGGGCCCACAGTTGTCGCAGGTGACGTTCGACGGTGTCGCGAACGCCCAGGAGTTCAACGTCGTGTTCGACGAAGTCGTAAACGCGACTTCGGCCACGACCCTGTCGAACTATACCCTGACGGCTTCCGGAGCGACGGTCGATCTCGATCCGAGCCGGATCTTCGTGCGGGCCGACAACCGATCGGTGCGGCTGAAAGCTCTCTCGACCGCGCATATCAAGGAAGGAATCCTGTATTCGCTGACGGCGCGTAACATCACCGACACGATCGGAAACGTCGTCACGACACAGTCCGTCGAATTCGAGGGCCGCGACGTGACGCCGCCCGCGATCCGTGACAACATCTTCGTCTTCAGCAACCCGGCGAACCCGCTCGATATAACGATCGTGGTGCAGAGCAACGAAACGCTGTCGGAAGCGCCAACAGCGGCGGTCAGCCAGGATGGCGGCACGGCCCAGACGATCAAACTTCAGGGCAGCAGCAGCAATCCGAAGCTGTATATGGGCGGCGTCCACCTCGCCAAGGCCGGCACGGCCTCGATCAAGGTCACGGCGACCGACATGTCCGGCAACAAGGCGGTCGAGACCGTCAGTTTCGCCACCGCTTACGTCAACGCCAACGTCCTTGCCTCGGTCAGCACGCCGGACAAGTCGTTCACCGCCGAGTTCGCGCCGGGCAGTCTGAAGGCGGACAGCATCGTCGCCGTCATTCCGACACCGCTCTCGAAGCAGGGCGCGACGGCTTCGGTCCGCGGCGGCATCCGGCCGTCGTTCCTGGCGTGCATGCCGGCGGCCGACAAGCAGACGGTCAGATTCGCGACGGTCGGCGGGGATGCTTCCGAAGAGCTGAGTCCGGTGCAGGTCGGCTACACGGTGACTATCCCGACCGATCGACTGACCGGTTCCTACAAGGTCTCGATGGCTCTGCCAGGCGGCGTTCTGCCGGCCGGTTCGGGCCTGTATAAAGCTTCCGATGACGGGAAGTGGGAGGCGGTCGTCGCGGTCGTGAAGAACGGGCGCATCGACGCTTCCGTTTCCAGCGCCGGAACCTTCGCCTTGTTGCGCGACACGATGGCCCCGCGCGCCAGCCTGCTGACGAAGGTCGAGGAAGGAACGGCGTTCCGCAGCGAACGGCCCACGTTCGAATGGAGCATCGTCGAGGAAGGGTCGGGCATCACCGATGCAGGCGTGAAGGTATTCATCGATGAGGTCGAGACGTCCGGCCGCACCACCCTGGAAGCCGGGAAGGCCTCGTTCACCCCGCTCGACCGGCTGATGGACGGTGACCACACGATCGTGCTGAAGGCAAAGGACATCGCCGGAAACGAGCGGGTGACGCCCGCCATCCGGTTCCAGGTCCAGCCGGCGCTGCAGGTGTTCGAGATCGTCCAGTATCCGAACCCGGCCCGCAGCCGCGCGACCCTGCGTGTCGCCACGAACCGCAACGACATCGACACGGACGACCTCGAGGTGGTCATCTACGACATCTCTGGCGACCGCGTCGCGGGCGAGGGAGAGCTGAGCGTCGTGAAGCGCTTCGACGGCACACGCCGCGTGCTCGACATGGCCTGGGATCTGAGGAACCGCGATGGCCGCACGGTCGGCAACGGCGTTTACATTGCCAAGATCAAGCTTCGCGATCCTGACACGGGCAAGACCACCAAGGTCACCCACAAGATCGCAGTGTTGAGGTAGAACGGAGAACCGCCATGAACAGAAAATTCCTGGTTCTGATGATCATCGGCAGTATCATTCTCGTCGCCAGCGGCTGCGGTGGAGGCGGCGGAGGAAGCGGCCGCTACACCCTGCCCGGCGAGATTCCGACACCGGGAACTGGTGGCGGAGGAGGCGACGGAGGCGGCGGAACGACGGAAACCGATCCCGACTCGATGATCGCCTCGGCATGGGAAGACTATAAATATGGCGCCTACAGCAGCGCCATCGGCAAGTTCAACCAGGTGCTCTCACTGACCGGTGTAAACGAAAGCCAGAAGGCGGAATCGTATAACGGCCTCGGCTGGTCGCTGACGAAGTCGTCGGGGGTCAGCTCGGCCATCTCGGCATTCACCCAGGGTGCCTCGCTGAGTAACGAAGCCAAGATCGGCCTCGCCGCGTCGCTCATTCAGCGCGGGGAAGCCAACAGCCTTCCGAACGCGATCCAGGCGATCCGCGACGCGGGCATCGTGAGCACCAGCTCGAAATTCACGCCACGGGTCGATCATCCGATCGGGGTCAGCAACGCCGAAGTCCATGCCATGCTTGCGTTCTGCTACTTCTGGACCGGCGACAAGACGAGCGCGGCCTCGCACCTGACGCAAGCTCATCAGGAAGACCCGGCATCGGGCAGTCCGACGGACCAGATCTACCAGACGCTCGTCCGGCTCGGAGTGTATGCAACTGATTGATATACAACATCAATTACAGAACTACGCCCCGGCGATGCCGGGGCGTTTTCCATCATGGGCGGTACCGGGGCGGGTTTGCCGCCCCTACAGGAACATGAGGCTATTTCGCCGGAACGTGGCCGGGAAATATTCGAAAATATTTTCGAAAACCCATTCGGGAAACTGCGGTTTTGGTCGAAAGGGGTTGATGAGCAGTCTCATCGTTTGCCAAGGGGGAATCATATGAGTATGATCCGCAAACTTCTCCTCCTCACGGCGCTGGCCGCAGCAACAACAGCGCCGGCGTTCGCAGATTCGGCCGGCCGGGCCGGAGCGTTCCTCAAGATGGGCGTCGGCGCCCGCGCGCTCGGCATGGGCAGCGCCTTCACGGCGATCGCCGACGACTCGACGGCGGCGTTCTGGAACCCCGCAGGTCTCGCAACGCTCGAAAAGTCCGAGGCGTCCTTCATGCACGCCAACCTGACGCTCGACCGCACGTACAACTTCCTCAACTACGCCCATGTCATGAAGGACAAGGACGGGAAGAAGAAATACACGGTCGCCCTGTCGCACATCCGGTTCGGCATCGACGGCATTCCCGAAACGCGCCTGGCGCTCGACGGCAGCGGGAATCCCGACACGACCGGAACGGGCGTCTATGTTCCGGGCAATCCGGTATATATCTACAGCTATTTCGACGACACCGAATCGGCCACGTTCGGCACGTATGCCCGCAAGCTTTCCGACAAGTTGTACGGCGGCGTGAACCTGAAGCGGCTGAACCAGGATCTGTTCACCAATTCCGCTGACAGCTGGGGTATCGATCTCGGCTTCCTGTACAAAGCGTCTGAAAAGGGTACCGTCGGTCTTTCGATCCGCGATATCGGCGAGAGTCTGAAGTGGGACACCGACAGCGGCCATTCCGACACAGTCCCCATCACTACCACGATCGGCGGCGCCTACAAGACCTCCGAC
>MWAR01000347.1 GCA_002068715.1 bacterium ADurb.Bin374 | reverse complement strand
TGGTTTCTTCATGAGGTTTTCTCACCCGCCGACGCCGACCGCCGACGCGACTCAGTCGGGGTCAGAACCTTGTTTCCACCCGCCTCGCGGGCCCGATTCATCGCCTGCTCGGCGGCGACGAACAGGTCCATTGGCTTGTTGATGCCGGCTTTCACCGTCGCGACGCCCAGGCTCGCCGTCACGTGGATGGCGCGCTTGCCGAACCGGAACGACGTCTTTTCGATCATTCCCCGCAGCTTCTCGGCGACGATCATGGCGCCATCCGACGGGGTCTGAGGCAGCAGCAGGGCGAACTCGTCGCCGCCGAACCGCGACACGAGGTCATGCACGCGCATGCCGCCCCGGAACATCCTGCCGACGCGTTTGAGCACCTGGTCCGCGGCCGATTCCCCATACCGTTCATTCAGGTCCCGGAAATGGTCGAGGTCGAGGAGCACGAGCGAGAGCGGCTCCTTGTGGCGCTGAGCCCGGCAGAATTCTTCCAGAAGTCGCTGGTGAAAATGCTTCTGGTTCGACATGCCGGTGAGATTGTCCGTCGTCGCGAGGTAGAACAGCCGGGCGCGATGGATCGCTAGCGAGGCCTGGGCCGCGAACACCTTCAATAGCTCCTGATTGTGCTCGTTGAATACGACACCGGGATCCTTCGAATCGAGATAGAGGACTCCGATCGTGGCGTTCTCGTTGCGGAGCGGGGTCACGGCGACGGCCCGGATGCCGCGCTCGATCGCTTTCTTCGCCTCGGTCGAGGTGGCTTCGTTGCCCTCGTGCTCGACGATCGTCTTGCCGGTCCGGAAGCACTGCATGACGAGCGAGGAGGTCGCAAGCATATCACGCGCTATTTCACGAGCGCCCATCTGGCGCTGGACGACCGTTTCCAGCCGGTCCAGTTCCTCGTTGAACAGCATGATGAAACCGCGGCCGGCCCCCGTCACCTTCATCGCCATCTCGATGGTGAACTCGAGCAGCTTCTGGAAACTGAAAATCGAGTTGAGGGCCATGCTAACCTCTAGAATGCCCGACAGATCGCGCACCTTCTCGGCCACCTCGACCTCGGTCGCACGGATGGCCGGATGGAGCTGCGGCGGGATCTTGCCCCGAAGTTCGTCGAACATGTGCCGGACAGACTTTTCGTTCTGCGTCAGAAAAAACGGGAAGATCACCGGCAGCGTCTCGTCGATCAGGCCGGCATCTCCGGCGCCGCTCCTGGTCTCGTCGAGCACGAGGAAGATGTCGTCGCTCAGCTTCACCCGGTTGCCGACCCCGATCGTCACAAGGAATCCGGGCGGGATGCGTTTGTCATCGACCCACGTACCGAGCGGGCTCTGGAGGTCCTGGATGGTGACCTCGCCGCGCCGGTTCAGCTGGATCTGAACATGCTCGACCGCGATACCGCGGGCCTTGATTCTCACGCCGCACAGTTCGCTGCTGCCGATCGTGACGCCGTTCGAATCGGGCTGGAGCTGCCCCGTGTACAGAGTCTTCCCGGCCAGATCGATGATGCGAAAATCCATGATTCTTTCCTCGACAGGGGTCTTGTGCCTTCTGCGCGCCATTCTTCGACGCGCCTTTCGTTCATCTCACAAGTATACCTCACGGCACCGCGTATGGGCGAATCTCATTTCTTCCCGTTGCCCCCCTCGAGCACATCACCCCGGCTCTCCGAGCCGGGGTGATGTGATGAGCGGATGAGGGCAACCGTCACTTGAACTCGAATTTCTCGAATGTGAGTTTCCCGTTCGGCGCCTCGTTGTAATTGCCGACCCCGAGATACCAGGTTCCATCACGGTCCTGGGCGAGATACCGGTTCATGACGACGGGCGGCTTCACGCGTCCCGACGAGGTGACCTTGCCGAACGAGTCGCACATCGCCCATGAGTATTCGCCCTTGAAGCCCGCGGGCGGTATGTAGGTGACGATCGACGAACCGTCTTCCCCGACCAGCCACAGCTTCGGGTTGGTGTGTTCCTCGATCTGCAGACCGATGTCGTTGAGTTTTTTTCCATCCGGGCTCTCGATGATGAGATGGCCGATCTTCGCCTGGTCGTCCCACTGGAGGCGGGCGAGATTACCGGCCGGGTCGAGAGCGAAGCCCGACCATTCCCAGTGCATTTCGCGCAGGACGCTTCCGTCGGGCTTGAACACGCAGAGCACCTGGCGGCCAGTGTCGGCGACGAAGACGTTTCCCGTTGCAGAGACATCGACGAATGTCGCCTGCAGAAACCTGCCGGGCTCGTCGCCATGGCCGCCGTAGGTCTTCGCCACTTTGCCGTCGAGGCCCATCAGAACGACTTCCTGGGTGTCGGAGCGGAGGACGAGCACCCCTTCCACGGCGCCGGCGGCGTCGAGCTTGAGGGCGATGTCTTCAATCATGGCGCTGGTCGTTCCGATGTCGAACTCGTGGAGAAGCTGCGCACCGGCCGAGAGATGCAGAACACGCCCTCCAACAGTGTCGGCAACCCAGAATTCCCCGCCGTGTACCCTGAACGAGAGAGGGCCCCAGGGCTGGAGTTCTTCGATCCCGGGCTGGTTGTTCTGGTTGATGAAGCCGACCTGGGCCTTTTCCGTGCCATAACCAAGCACCAGAGCATCGGCCGGGAATGCCGGAGAGAAAGCGAGAGCGAGAACCGCAAGGGCGATGGACGAGATCTTCATGGCAAGAATTTCCTTTTTTCCTATGTGTTCAGGCTTTGCGAAGCACGACTTCGATGGGCCGGTATTCGATGGCGCCGAAAACGGGGTGACGCTTCGACGAGGAGCTGTTCATCGCCACCATGTTCCCCTACGAGTGAATTCTATCATCATCTTCCCGTTCCGGACACGCAGGTTACGTATCACAGTCTTTCGTGATTTCGCGTCTTGGTGGTGAATGCTCTCCGCGCCTCTGTGCCATTGTGATTCAGCGGTTGAGAAAACCGATCTGTTTGCCGCTGGTTTTGCTGCACCGACCTGACGTCCTTGCGGCCAAGATATGCTACACTACAGAAAAAGCGAACGAGAGGGTAGTGAGTTCCGTATGAACGCCGAAGGATTCCAGAGCCACGGACGAAAAATCTTTTCGAGGCAATTCCTCGCGGGTTTTCTCCTGCTCCTGGGAATTCTTGGTCTCCTGACGGGATATCTCTGGGTCGAAATCCTGAGCAGGAAAATTATTCTCCCGGTTTCAGAAATGCGGCCGGCAGATCATGTTCATGAACATGCCTTCAAGTTCGAACACCCGCGGAAGATCCTGGTTCTCAACTCCTATCATTCCGGCTATTCCTGGTCTGATAACGAAATGAACGGCATCGTCGAGACGCTGCAGCACGTCGCTCCTTCCATAGAACCGGTTATTGAATTCCTCGACTGCAAGCGATTCCCGGGCATGGAGCAGTTTCCACGGCTGGTGGAGCTGTTCAAAAGCAAATATTCTGACGACAGTATCGACGTGATCATCACGGCCGACAACCCGGCCCTCGAGTTCGCCCTGCGGTACCGCGACACGCTCTTTCCTGGCCTTCCCATCGTCTTCTGCGGCATCAACGGATTCGAGCAATCGCGCATCGCGAATATACCGAATGTGACCGGCGTCGCCGAGTTCCTCGACGCGGAAAGCACCCTCGAACTGGCGCTGAACCTCCAGCCACTTACCCGGAACGTCCTTGTCGCCTTCGACAGATCGATCACGGGCCTTTCCACATACCGTGATACAACGGTTCAGCTGAAGAGGTTCGACAGTCGGGTCCGTATCGAGTATCTCGACGATATGCCGATGAAAGACCTCCTCGCCC
>MWAR01000346.1 GCA_002068715.1 bacterium ADurb.Bin374 | reverse complement strand
GCTCGATGGCGCCGGGGTTGGCTCCGACGCCGATGAGAAGCGCCGACGGCTTTCCGATCGGGTTGCCGCCGAGATCGCGACCGTGATTGAGCTGGAACACGACGTTCGTGAGACCGATCGAGTCGATATCGAAAACGGCCGTCGCTTCGGGGTAGTTGCCCATCTTCGGCGGGTCGCCGGTGATGCAGAGGATGTTGCGGAGACCCAGCGCGTGTGCACCGAGCAGATCAGACTGGATGCCGAGAATGTTGCGGTCGCGGCAGCAGTAATGGAGCACGGTCTCGATGCCCACGTGCTGTTCGATAAGCACGGCGAGCGACATCGGACTCATGCGCGCCGATGCGCGGGGGCCGTCGGGAATATTGATCGCATCGACGCCGGCTTCCTTCAGCTGCCGGGCGAGATCGACGGTTTTCTCGGGATCACAGCCCTTCGGCGGCGTAAGCTCGGCGCTGACGACGAATCGGTTCTGGGCGATTTTCTGGGCGAACTTCGACTTCGCCTCCATGGGAACGGCCTTGATTTCGGGCAGCTCGCTCTCGGCCGTCCTGGCCTGGGCCGGCGCTGTGACGATCTTGCGCTGGGGCGGCTCGAGGGCTTTGACCGCATTGCGCACCCACCGGATGTGCTCGGGGGTCGTTCCGCAGCAGCCGCCGATGAAACGGACGCCGACCTGGATGAACCGTTTCGCGTATTCGCCGAAGTAAGCTGGGTTGCACAGGTAGATCATGCGGCCGTCGACGGAGCGGGGCATGCCGGCATTCGGCTGGACGATGAGGGGCTTGTGGCAGATCTGGTGGATGCGCTCGATCGCATCGAACATCGCCTTGGGGCCGACGGAGCAGTTGAGGCCGATGATATCGGCGCCCCAGCCCTCGAGCTTGGGGGCGAACACGTCGGGAGCGGTTCCATAGAGTGCGTTTCCGTCCTCGTTGATCGTCATCGAGGCGATGATCGGCTTGTCGGTGAGCTTGCGCACGGCGCGGATCGCCTGATGGATCTCGTTCAGATCGTAAAAGGTTTCGAGGATGAACAGATCGACACCGCCGGCAAGCAGGCCTTTCGCTTGCTCGGAGAACGCCTCTTCGGCCTCTTCCACGGAGGTCTTGCCCCAGGGTTCGAGGCGGATGCCGAGCGGGCCGATGGAGCCCGCGACGAACACCTTGTCGCCGGCGACCTGGCGCGCGATCTTGACGCCCTGGAAGTTCATGGCCTCGATCTTGTCGGCAAGGCCGTGCGGCGTCAGCTTGAATCGGTTCGCGCCGAAGGTGTTGGTCTCGATGACCATCGCCCCGGCGTCGATGTATTCGCGATGCACCTGCTGAACGAGGGTGGGGTTCGAGAGATTCAGCTCGTCGTAGACCTGGTTGAGGTAGATGCCTTTGGCATACAGCATCGTGCCCATGGCGCCGTCGAAGACGACGGGATGTTCTTCGTAAAACGCGCGAAAATCCGGAAGAGGCATGTGAGATCCTCCAAAAAAGGTGTCTCATATTGAGGGAACTCCCCCCCCTCTGTCAAGCCGTCAAAATAATCCGGCAGAACCGGCCGCGCGAAATCCGGCATTCCAAATGTCAGGACCGGTAGAGCAGAACCCAAAGACCATGGTAGACTTGCTCAACGTTCAGGAGGTGCCTTCCAGAGATGGCCTATACCCCGGATCCCATCAGCGTTCTTTCGCTCGACCTGCCGGCCTTCATCATCGGCATCGGATTTCACGAGTTCTGCCATGCCTTCGCGGCCGACAGGCTGGGTGACCCGACGCCGCGATCGGAAGGCCGGGTCAGTCTCAACCCCATCGAGCATCTCGATCCGATCGGAACGGCGCTTCCCATGTATCTCGCGCTTACAGGGGCACCCCTGTCCTTCGGGTGGGGCAAGCCGGTCGTCGTGGATCCGTCGAGATTCAGGGATCCGGTCCAGGGATACGGCATCGTCTCCGTCGCCGGGCCGCTCGGCAACCTGCTGATCTGCATCGTTTTCGGGCTGCTCATGCGCTTTTCGGGCGAGAGTTCTTCGGCCCTCCAGTTCATGACGACGCCCACCGGCAATTATGTATATCGATTGATATTCAGAATTTTCGTGATGAACATGGGCCTGTTTCTGTTCAATCTGCTGCCCGTTCCGCCTCTCGACGGTTCGAAAGTCGTGATGTGGCTCGGCGGGGAAAAAGCGCGCGAAATCTACGATGCCATCCGCCCCTACAGCCTTTTCCTGCTGATTCTGGTGCTCGCCTCGGGAATTGACCGGTATGTTCTGATCCCGTTGTTCATCAGACTGACCCTTCTCCTTGCCGGCCCAGGGATGGCCCAGTATGTTTTCTCGCCGGGGGCGTTCGTCGCCGATTTTCTCTGATTGCTGGCTGGGACGGGCTTTGCCGGTTACGATTTTTTACATTCGTAAGAACGCCATGACGGCGTCGGAACGGTATACTTGAGACAGGATTGATAAAGGAGGCAGGTATGCGCAATCATCTCGTCGGTTTTCTCGCGGTATGTCTCATTCTCGGATGCTCGCTCGGCGCGATCGCCGAAACGCAGATGTCATCGGTGAAGCAGAAGGAAACGCCCTATCTCGTGGGCATCGGCTTCGCCCTGAAGTCGCTGGAGGAGTACATTCCTTCGACGCTTCACGTGACCATCATCCGGCTCACGGATCTCCAGACCGGCCAGGAAACGAAGCCAAGCTTCAAGGCCAAACTCGAGTTCGGTGCCGACAAGTATCCTGTCAAAATCATCAGCCCCGAACCCGAGAAGTTCGAGGCCGACATCATGGAGCCCAACGCGAAGGAGAAAGAGCTTGCGACACCGATCGGCCACATCACCCTGGGCGTTTCGGTTTCCGATGGCAAGCCCATCGCGACCGGAACCCTCCGCATCAAGACCGCGAATGAAAAGAGTTCCGGCGAGTTCACCCTCCTCCTGAACGCGCTCGCCGTTCCGAACAATGAGAAAGGCGACGCTCAGGGCGAAGGCCGCGAAGGGGGCTCAGACGCTCCGGCCGCAGCCGGCGACGCTGCCCGCTGATCCACGATTTGACCAACCTCTTCGATCTCAGATCGGAGAGGTTTTTTTCTTGGCTCGCCACAAGCACCGGCCAAGAATGGATTGCCAAGACTGAAAAACCATCCCGGCGCGTCGGATCGGACCCGACGGGATGGCTTTCACACCGGAGAGGTCAGAACGGTCAACGACCGTAGATGTCTTCGAACCGGATGATGTCGTCCTCTTCGAGGTATTCCCCGTTCTGGACCTCGATTATTTCGAGCGGTATTTTTCCCGGATTCTCCAGGCGATGTTTCGTGGATTTGGGCACGAACGCGGACTCGTTCTCATGGACGAAGCGCACCTCGTCGCCGATCGTCACGCGGGCGGTTCCGCGCACCACGACCCAGTGCTCGGACCTGTGATAATGCATCTGCAGGCTGAGCCGCTGGCCGGGAACGACCGTGATCCGCTTGATTTTATGGCGTTCCCCTTCCGAAAGAACGACATACTCACCCCATGGGCGGTATCCCGTCGTATGTTCGACGGCTTCCTTGCGGCCTGCATCGCGCAACTGCTTGACGACCTGCCGTACCTGCTGCGAATCGCCACGACGGGCCACGAGCAGGGCGTCGTCGGTGTCGACGACCAGGCAGTCCTCGAGGCCGATCGTTGCGACGAGC
>MWAR01000345.1 GCA_002068715.1 bacterium ADurb.Bin374 | reverse complement strand
AGGTTTCGCCTCGATACGGCGGCGTGCAGATGTGAACCGCCGGTTTTTGTCTGCCCACGGAGGAAAATACGAGGGGATACGGGGCGGCGACGCTGCCTCGCATGTGCATGGACACGCGCATGTGGCCGTTCTGGCAGATGACGATCGCCGAGGATGCCGGGCCCGAGAGAAGCACGGTGCGGCTGAACGGATCGTAAACCTCGAGTGCGCCGTCGGCCGAAGTCACCTGAAACTGGCGCGGCACGCCGAGATGATACAGCCCGATCCGCATCTGGCGCTTCCAGGGCGTGGCTGCCTCGATGGGATGACAGAGGAAGGCGAAGAGAAAAAGAGCCAGAAGGAAAGACGTAAAACGGAAAACACGCATGAATCCAGTGTACCGCAGCCAATTTCACCGGTCAATACGTTTCCGGGAAAATTCCTCCGTTGGAAACGTCGTTGAAACACGGCGTTTTCGTGGGCGCTTCCACGCGGATACCACGGAGAGGCGGGTTTCAAACCCGCCCTTGTGGGGCATCACCGGACATCACCGATACTTTTTCAGTATGTCGGCTATGGCTTCACGCCGGGCGGCGAGAGCCGCTTCGACGTGTCGCCGCTCTTTCCGAAGTCGGAAGGGGGCAAGCACCTGGACGGCCGCATAATACCCGGCCGCGCCCAGAAGTGCCCAGGTGAGCGGGTCCGCAACGCGTGAGCCACCGATGTAAATGCCGAGAATGGCGGCGGCGAGAGATGTCCAGATGAGGACGCGCGCGAGCCACCAGCCGAGTGCCGAGAACCAGACTTCCTGGGATTTCGCGATCTCGCGCATGAGCCGTTCCTGCCAGGTCGTGAGCAAAAGTTCGGTTACAAACGCGTCGTCACCGAGGAGCTTCCCGGCATTCTGCAGGAGAAGCTGGGTGTCCTGCCGGCCCTCTTCCGCTTCGAAGAGGGCCAGCAGTTTCTCCCGGTCGGCTTTCGAGAATGGCATGTTGTCGTGGAGCCCTGGGATCAGGCGCCAGTCTTGTCGGCGGCCGCTTCGGCGTCGTCGGGAAAATCGTCGCTCCGCTTCGGCGGAGTCGTGCACATGCGGAAGATCGTATAGACGCTGAGACTCACGACGGCCGTCCAGGAGATGACGAGGAGAATCAGACCGCTCGAATCGATGCCGAGAAGGCCGGGATACGAGGCGATCAGTACGAGCAGCGGGTAGCCCCAGATCGCGGTCGGAAGCCAGTAGGAATCGTTGTCTTCGTCCTTGAACCGCTTCCAGATCAGGTGGAGGAAAAACGCCGTGACGGCGAGCATGCCGACTCGGCAGGCCCAGATATACGGCCGGTTCTCGACCGGGACGTTTTGCATCACGAGGATGCCCCAGCCGTCCTGGACGCCCCAGGCGAACAGGAGCGCGCTGATGTAGAGCGGAGTGACATATCTCATGATATAATAAAAAATCCGAGGGATTTTCATGTCACAGCCCTTGTGGATTTCCTTCCAGGCGTTTTCGCCGCCGAAGATCCACATGAAGACGATGATCTCGATCAGTGCATAGACGACGAGGCCGAGAGTGCCCACCCAGTAGTCGAGTTCGTCGACGAGGCCCCTGTCGAAGAAAAAGACGCAGGCGTGCGAGAACGTGACGGTCAGCGCGGTGATCGTCACGACGGCCTTCTGATGTGAGAATTTCATCTCGTCCTTCAGGAAGGTGATCGGCGGCGTCAGCAGGGCGACGGAGGAGGTGATGCCGGCGATGAAGAGCAGACCGAACCAGAGGGCGCCGAAGAACCAGCCCATCGTGATTTTCGTGAAGATCAGCGGCATGCACTGGAACCCGAGATCGAATGTGCCGGAACGGGCGATGTCGGTCGTGACAGCGGGACCGAAGAACGCGACGGCTGCCGGAATCGCGATCGAGCCGCCCAGGACGACTTCTGCGAACTCGTTGAGAGAAGCCGTCGAAAGCCCGGTCAGCACGACGTCGTCCTTGTTCGACAGGTAGCTGGCGTATGCCTGGATCGCGCCCTGGCCAAGCGACAGGGTGAAGAAAATCTGTCCCGCCGCGGCGAGCCAGACGGATGCCTGGCCGAGCTGGTCGAACTTGGGCACCCAGAGGAAGTTCATGCCGTCGAGGACGCTCCAGTTGCACCCCTCGGGGCGGCCCATCGTCAGAACGCGGATGGCGAGGATGATCGCGAAGACGAACAGAATCGGCATGCCGATCTTTCCAAGTTGCTCTATGCCTCCCGACAACCCGCGGTACAGAAAATAAAAGTTCAGGGATATAGATATCAGGAAGAATATATATGCAATACTACCATTCTTGAAGTATTTGTTTTTGAGGGTCGCCTCGACGTAAGGCCGCTTCGATCGATCGAGGCTCGAATCGAACGAGTTCCACTCGCCGTCGCGAATGGGATCGTATTTCAGTTCCGGCGTGACCTCGGAAGCGTTCGTGCACTCAGACACCACGGCAATGTCTCGCGCCGTGGCGGTCGTCGAAAGTTTCACCTTTTCATGGATGCCGAGATACTCCTTGAAAAAGCGCCCCATTTCCACGCGCTTTTCCGACATGTCGGCGCCGGGGATGTCGTTGTACCGGCCAGCGACGGAGAAGCAGCTGAACGAGAGTGTCCAGGACTCGATATAGCAGTAATAGACGGCCGTCAGAAGCCCGAGGATGATGCTGAGCACGCCCAGATACTTCGCGATCGGCTTTTTCACGATGCGGTGCATGACGCCGGGCATGGTGCCGTGGCCGATCGAGCCGCCATACCGGCCGATGCCCCACTCGACCCACATCAGGGGAATGCCGAGAATCAGGAACGCGATGAAGTAGGGAATCATGAAGGCGCCGCCGCCGTTCGCCGCCGCCTTGGCGGGGAACCGAAGGAAGTTGCCGAGTCCGACGGCGTTTCCGGCCATGGCGAGAATCAGGCC
The DNA here is from genome assembly GCA_002068715.1 of bacterium ADurb.Bin374. The sequence continues at coordinate 654 of MWAR01000345.1, read as the reverse complement.
GACTCTCGATCCCCAGTGTTCGCGATGGGGTTGTTTCTCACTGCCCTCGGTTTTGAGATGGTCGGCAGGTGGCTGTTTCGATTTCTCTCTCTGCGGCATTGTACTGAAGCTCCTGTTGTCGGATGAAGATATCCTCGCGTATACGATGAACCAACCGGTGTACCGATCGCTTCCGAGTGAGTCCCCGCACGAGGAATGCCCGACAACGAGCTGCGCAGGCGCGTCCTCTCAATCCGGAAGCATCCTCTCCAGGTGTACGTGAACTCAGCGCGCTGGAATCCTACACAACTTCGTGCCGATGCGCAACTGGTACGGCTTCGCTTATCGCTCGCCCCGTTCATACGGGATGCCGAGCGCCGCGGGTGCGCTCCGGCCGCGGGTTGTCGACGCGGTCGCCCCCTGGACGAGAGCGGCGAGGGTTGCCAGGTAGGGAAGCATCATCAGAAGGTTCGGCGAGATGCCGTACGGCTGCAGGAAATACTGGCCGACGAAGAGCCCGCCGAACAGCAGCGAGCCGGCGAGCGCGCGGAGGGGGTCCCAGAGGGAGAACATCGTCAGGGCGACGACGATCCAGCCGCGGCCGGCCGTCATGCCTTCGATCCAGGCCGGGATGTAGGCGAGGGAGAGATACCCGCCCGCCGCTCCGGCGAACGC
>MWAR01000344.1 GCA_002068715.1 bacterium ADurb.Bin374 | reverse complement strand
GCCCGCCGGATCGCCGCCGTTCTCTGGGCGCTTGCGACCCTGGCCAGGCCGGAAAATGCCGTGTTTCTCGTCGTGTCAGTCGTCCTCATGAGCCGGAATGAGAAACAGGGACGGATTTCAGGCGTGGCCAGACTTGCCGGTTGGGTTCTCCCCCTTGTGCTCATGTATGTATTTACAATGATATATATCAGCGGGAAGCCATGGCCGTCGACGCTCGAGGCGAAGATGACCGCCGGGGCGCTTCCGGCGATGGCGCGAGCCGGCGACTGGGCCGGGATCCCTGCCGCGGCTCTCGCGGGATGCGCGAAGGCGCTTGGCGAATCGATGAACTTCCTGCTCGGCGAGAACGTCGTCGCACTTGCCGTTTTCCTCCTGGCGCCACCGTGCTGGTTCGTCTCACGGAAAGAGCGCATGGAACGTGGTGCCGTCGAGACGGCATGGTTTGCTTGGGCGAGTCTTGCGGTGCAGGCCGGGCTCGTCGCGGTGGTTGCCGCGCCCGAATCGTATTCCGCATTTCATGGACGGTATCTGGCGCACACGGTCTGGATTGCGGTCCCGGCCGCGATGGTGTTCGCGTGCGCCGCCTGGCGGGCCCTCGGCAAACCGCGCCTGATCTGGGCCGTTGCGCTTCTGGGGCTGCTTGCGGCGGCCGACAGGCAGATCGATCTCGCGGATTCGTATGCTCTCGAAACCTCGAATATCACGAACCTGCAGGTCCGCATCGCACGCTGGTTCGGAGAATGTTTGCCGAAAGGTGGCGCGGTCGCGATCAACGACGTCGGCGCGATGGGCTATTTTTCCGGGCGACGCCTCGTCGATCTCGAAGGGCTGATCACTCCTCAGGCCATTTCCTGGAATCGGGCCGGACGGATCGATGCGTTTCTCGAAGCCGTGAAACCCGATTATCTCCTGATTTTCCCTTACTGGTATCCCGAGGTTGTTGCCCGCCTGGGCGTTTTCAAGCCGATCATGCGGTTCACCATCGGGCGAAACGTCACCGGGGGAGGGGAAGAAATGGTTCTTTTCTCCATGCCTTGGACATCGGAACGTTCCCAGCCATGGCCGCCGCTTCCCGAACCGGGATTGCCGTCAGCCGTACCCCTTGCCGGCAGAAAAAATTGATTCCTGCGTGACGAGAATCATTGTCGCGGTCCCGTTCATACTGATCCTGCCGAAGCATGAGAGCTCTCACCCTTCGACAGAATCGGGGCAAACGGGGTGTTATCGGATATTGTCCGGCATTGCGAAGACTGGGGCTCTTGTTCAAGAGCGATTTCCTCTCGTTCGAGTTCGGAAACGCCGATAGCTTTTCTGAGAAGAAAAACGGTGAGTTTGCCGTACCCTGAAAATATGGGTATACTCAAATAATCCGGTCATCGTTTTCAGATCATATTTTATCAAGGAGGAATCTCGTGAAGCGTTTCTTTGGTTCTTTCCTGGCAGCGGCGCTGTGTTTTGCGTCAACCGGTGGTGCGTTCGCGGCTCCCGGCATCAACATCAAGGCCGTCAAGGGCTTCAACACCGAAGTCGAGGTCGATGTTCCCGAGGTTGCGATCGACGCCTGTGACGCGGCGGGTCAGAAAGCCCTCTCGATCACGATTCCGAACGGTTCGATCTCTCTCGACAAGGCCTGCCCCCAGCTTCCCCGGCTGACTGCGATGGTCATGGTCGATCCTTTCAAGAACCCGATTTTTCGGGTGAAGCCCGTCCAGTCCGAAGTCATCGATCTCGATGCGCGCGTCGTGCCCAGCAAGGGCAACATCACCCGCAACATCGATCCGAACAACGTTCCGTTCGAATACGGCGATATCTACGGCCAGGACCGCTGGTACCCCGCCGATAACGAGCTCGTCGCCCTCAGCGAGCCCTTTATCATGCGCGACATCCGCGGCGTCCGCCTGCTTGTGAACCCGGTCCAGTACAACCCGGTCCAGAACAAACTCCGCGTCCATCGCCGCCTGAACATCTCGATCGTCGGCGGCACCGCCTCCACCAACGTGGTCCGCTCGGCCCAGCGCATCAGCAGCTACTACGAGCCGATCTATCGCAGCGTGTTCGCCAACTTCGACAAGGCCGCCACCCGGCTGCCCCGGCTCGAGGAAAACGGCCGCCTGCTCGTCATCACCGCCGACGCTTTCGCCGACGCGATGGGCCCGTTCGTCGCCTGGAAGAAAAAGTGCGGCCTCGACGTCGCCCTCGTGAAGATGAGCGAAGTCGGCAAGACCGCCGTCGATATCAAGAACTATATCCAGGCCGATTACAACAAGGGCGGCCTGACCCACATCATGCTGGTCGGCGATGCCGAGCAGGTTCCCACCCTCAAGGGCGTGAAGGAAAATGCCGACTCCGACCCGTGCTACACCAAGCTCGCCGGCGATGACCACGTGCCGGACTGCATCATCAGCCGCCTGTCCGCGACCACCCCGGAAGCCGTCGCCTACCAGGTCGCCAAGTTCGTGAACTACGAGCAGTTCCCCTCCACCGGTGCCGACGCCGCCTGGTACAACAAGGCGATGGGCATTGCCAGCAACCAGGGCAATCCGACCGACTTCGTCCGCGCCGGCTGGATCCGCGATGCTCTCCTGAAGTGGCTGTTCAAATCCGTCGACGAGATCTATGATCCCAAGGCCACTAAGGCCATGGTCGCCGCCGGCATCAACGAAGGCCGCAGCCTTATCAACTACATTGGCCACGGCAGCAACACCACGTGGGTCACCACCGGTTTCGGAAACGCCGATTGCGGCGCTCTCAAGAATGGCTGGAAGCTTCCCGTGATCTGGAGCGTCGCATGCGTGAACGGCAATTTCGTCGGCAAGGAATGCTTCGCTGAAGCCTTCATGAAGGCCGGCACCATCGAAGACCCCAAGGGTGCTGCCGCGATCTTCGCCGCCAGCACCAACATGGAATGGGTGCCTCCCTGCGACGTCCAGAAGGAAATCAACGACAACTACACCGTCAACGAGCTGTACAAGACCGTCGGCGGCCTCGCCTTCAACGGCGTCATGAAGGGTCTCGAGATCTATGGAACCGATCCGAAGAAGAGCGGCGTCATGATGTTCGAGCAGTGGCACCTGTTCGGCGACGGCACGATGCTCGCCCGTTTCAAGGCCCCCACGGCCGTCACCGTCGCGGTTGAAACCGCCAAGGCCGAAGAACGCATCAACCTGACCGCCAAGGTCACCGATGCCGAAGGCAAGCCGGTCAGCAACGCCCGCGTCACCTTCTACACCGAGCGCGTCGAGAACGCCCAGGTCGGAACCACGAACGAGCAGGGTATTGCCAATCTGTCGATGCCTCTCGTCCGCAACGACGGTGGATACGTGACCGTCATCGGCGCCGACATGGTCCCGGTCGTCGACCAGAAGGTCCAGTTCTGATCTGATCCAGTCCCGATAACCGGGCCCGGGGAACTTTCCCCGGGCCCGGTTTATCTTACGCGGAATAAAAGAAACCGACCGCCTCACCACAAAGATACAAAGACCTTTTCACCGCCGAGGCACAGAGGCGCAGAGATTGAAAAAATGTACTAAGATATTTTCCTCA
>MWAR01000343.1 GCA_002068715.1 bacterium ADurb.Bin374 | reverse complement strand
CGTCGGCGGAAGGCGACACCGCGTGACGATCATGATTGCCGATCTGCGCGGCTTCACGGCGATGACGACGGTCCTTCCGCTCGAAGGGCTGGTTCAGATCCTGAACGGCTGGTTCGAGCGCGCTTCACAGGTCATCCTGCGGAACCACGGGACGATCGACAAATTCATGGGCGACGGCGTGATGGTGCTGTTCGGCGCTCCCATCACCAAACCGGATGACTGTCTGCGCGCGGCCTTCACGGCGTTCCGTCTCCAGGAGATCTTCCTCGAGTTCCTGCAGGAATATGCCCCACTGCTTTAGGGGCGGTCGCTCGGCCTCGGCATTTCGATCACGACCGGCGACGTGGTCGCGGGCAACTTCGGGTCCGCGCGCCGCATGGAATACACGGCGATCGGGGACGCGGTCAACCTCGCCGCCCGGTTCGAGAAACTCGCCGCGAACGGCGAGATCGTGACCGATACGACGACGTTTGGCATGCTCCAGGACCGCTTTGAATACAAGGTCGAGAAGAACGTGCAGGTGAAGGGCAAGGAGCCTCTCGATGTCTATCGCCTGGTGGCCATCCGCAGGAAGCCTGAAAAACCGGAAAAGAATGCCCGCAGATAAGCTCCGTTCACTGATCGATCTCCGCGAAGCCGTTTCCCCGAAAGATCTCGGGACCGTCTTTGAAATTCGCCGGCGGGTGTTCGTCGACGAGCAGAAGGTTCCGGAAGAACACGAGAGGGACGCGACCGACGATCGTTCCGTCCATCTCCTGGCCGTCCTCGACGGGGTGCCGGTTGCCGCCGCCAGGCTTTTTGTCGATGCCATGGATGCACGAACCGCCTGGATCGGCCGGCTGGCCGTCCTGCCCGAAAGCAGGCGAACCGGCGTGGCGACCACGATCATCAGGTATTTCATCGACTGGAGCTGCCGACACCAGATGCATCGGATACGGCTTCACGCGCAGGAATATGTGCGGGGACTGTATCGGAAGCTTGGTTTCGAGGAGTGCGGTGGCATGTTCCTGGAAGAAAACATTCTGCATGTCGAGATGATTCTCCGTCTCTCCTGATATCCCTGGCGCAACCACAAGGCAAGCGAATCTGTTCACAACCGCTGAGTCGATGTGACGCTGGAGCTCCGTGGAAACAAGTTTGTTTTTCCCATCTCGCATGCGCGCTCGACATGCTCGCGGCGCGAACGGGAAATCGTCACGGTGCGAAGAAACTCATGCGCTTGCCCTGGAACATTTGACGCTTTCCGTGTTTATCATTAAAATTTTGAACATACTGAAGATTTCGCTGTTGTGAAGGAGAATTTTGATGAGGCGCCAATCCAGTTTTGCTCTCAACACTTTGCTGGCCTGTCTGTTCGTGTGCCTCTCCGTGCCTGCTTTCGCGTTCAACATCGGCGACCTGCTGGGTGAGGTGTCGGGCACGCTCGACCGTGCCGATGCGGCGATTCAACAGACCTTCGGCGGTTCGTCACCTGATGCTCTCGCGTCCGCAAAATCCTCCGTCTGGGACAAAGTCTTCGGCGGACTTGAAAACAGCTGGGAGAACAAGGCGGGCGCCGAAGGACACGAGGCCCTCAAGAAAGATCCCGGCTTCGTCAAGGATGCCGCGATGCTCAACCGGCTCGGAGCGGTTGCGAAAAAACTGGTTCCGGTCTGTGAGCGGAAGGAACTCACCTACCATTTCGCCGTTCTCGACAGCGACGAGCTGAATGCGTTCGCGCTTCCCGGCGGGTATGTCTACGTCACGAAGGGCCTGATGAAAGCGGCCGCTACGAATGACGAGCTTGCGGCGGTCGTGGCTCACGAGCTTGGTCATGTGAACAAGAAGCACAGTATCCGTCAGGCGGAAAAGGCCGGGATCATGACTGCGGTCGTCGCTCTGATGACCGTCAACGATGAAGCGAAGAAATACCAGAAAGCTGCGGCCATCGCCGCGTATTTCGCCAACCTGAAATTCTCCCGCGTCGACGAATACGAGGCCGACCGGTGCGCCGTCGATTACTCCAGCAAGGCCGGGTTCGATCCGAACGGCCTGATCACCTTCTTCAACCGCATCAACAGCGACAATGCCCTGACAAAGGTGACCAAGTATTTTTCGACTCACCCCCCGACCACAGATCGCATCAAGGCCGCCCAGGAAGAAATCAAGAAGATCGGCGGCAAGGTCACCGCGCAGGCGACGACCAAGACGACGTCGAGCGGCTCGGGCGCGTCATCGGGCACGACTTCCGCCAACGTTCCCGGCATAGGCGATCTCCCATCGGGGAACACGACGAAAACTACCACGACTTCAACCAAAACCACCTCGACCACCACAACAACACGATCGATGACCCTCCAGGAAGCTTACGAACGGTATCTCTTCGCCAAGCAGAATTACGAATTCAAGGTGGCCCAGCAGGCATCCACCGACGAGATCATGAAAGCCTTCAACGAATACCAGGCCGCCAAGGTCGAGTATCTGAAGCTTCGAAACGGCGTTGCCACGAGCCGTTGATTCCCTGCGGCAGAACCTTGGGCGATCCGGAGAAAAACCGGATCGCCCGTTTCGTTTCTTCCGCAATGAAAAAGCCCCCGACCTGCGGGGGCTCACCTATGGGCCGGAACCATCCTGTCAGACATCAGCGCGCATGATGCAGTGTTCGAGATGCCGGCGGTCGGCGTCCGTGAGGGTGAGCGTTCGCTCGTAGCGAGAAACGATTCGACGGCAGCTGCCGCAGTCCGTCGAAACATGCCGGTAAAGGGCAAGCAGTTCCTGGAGAGACATCGCTTCCACCTCCGGTTCGTCCGAATTTTACTCCTCACTCAATATATCGGCGTGCAGCGATGAATTCCTTAGCCGCTCGGAATACGCGGAAGACAAAATGCGCCGATCCGGCCCTGTCGAAGGGCTGGATCGGCGCATTTCGCGCCCGGGATCAGCTCAGTGCTGGTCGGTGGAAACCGGGATGATGTCGACCCAGTGACGGTTCAGGCGGTGAGCGAACTTCACCTTGCCTTCCGCGAGGGCGAACAGCGTGTCGTCTTTGCCGATGCCGACGTTCTTGCCCGGGTTGATCGGCGTGCCGCGCTGGCGAACGATGACGTTGCCGGCCTTGACGTGCTCGCCGTCGAATTTCTTGGTGCCGAGTCGTTGCGGATTGCTGTCTCGGCCGTTGGTCGATGAACCTGCACCTTTTTTGTGTGCCATAATTTCAGCCCCTTTCGGAAATTCCGTTATTTCATGACTACCGTTTCGGGATGTGCTTCCGCAAGTCTTCTGAACCCATATCGAAAAACCTGCGATACCACCGACGCGATTTCGCGCCTCCCGACGGGAACGCCCAGCGACACATCACAGAAGCCATCGCGGGTGTTCCCGGTGATTTCGGCTCCGACCGCGCTCTCCATGCCGCCCAAATAGGTCAGCAACAACGCGGATACGGCACCGCACACCGGGTCGTTCCCCCTGCCTCCCTGGCCGGCATGACCGCTGACGCGGATACGCTGCCGGTTCCCTTCGGCGGGAGGGAACTCGACAACGACCATCAGGCCG
>MWAR01000342.1 GCA_002068715.1 bacterium ADurb.Bin374 | reverse complement strand
GCCGCCGGTCGGCTTCCCAGCTGCTTCGGCGTCGCATCCCTCAAGGCCGGCGCCGGCAGGCTACGCCCGCCACCCTCCGCCAGCTTGAACATGCTCACCGTCTGTACCAGGCCCCTCGCCTGTTCTTCCATTGCGACGGACGTGACGGACCCCACCTGCACGATGCGGGAAGTGGGCCGCCGGCGCCCGGACGGCGCGGTTCAGTCGGACCCGACTACTCGAAGACCTCATTCGACTCGTTCGTCGTTGACGAGGGAGTGTTCGTCGATATCGGAACCGGTCTGAACACGAATCCTGCGTACGCTGGCATAGAACGGCTCGATCTCGGCGGCGCGACGATCTTGCCGGCGTTCGCCGATGCTCACGTGCACTTCATGCAGACCGGTTTGACGCTGTTGGGATGTTGTTTTGATGCATGCAGGTCTCTCCAGGACGTCTTCGACGCCCTGGCCGGATTCGTCAGAACCGACGGTCACGACTGGATCTTCGGCTGGAATCTCGACGAAACGCAGTTGAAGGAAGGCCGACTTCCCACGATTGCAGAACTCGACCGCGTCGTCGGGCCGCGCAGGCTCTGGCTGTCCCGCATCGATCTTCACTCGGCGATCCCCAGTTCCGCCACGGTTGAATGGGCCAGGAACATCGACGCCGGGTTCCTGCCAGAAAACGGCCGGTTCATCAAGGACGCTTACAACCGTCTCGCCACGCTCGTCGTCGGAGCTCTTCCCGAATCGATGAAAATGACGGCACTTGAAAAAGCGCGCCGTTTCTGCCTTTCTGCCGGTGTCACCTCCGTTCATGCGCTCGAAGGCGGATGGAGTGCCTCGAGGGAGGACGTGGCGATGATCGCCGACTTCCTCGCCAGGCCAGGGTTTCACGGCCATGTGTATCATCAGTCGGAAGACCCCACGCTTGCTCTCGAACGCGGCTGGCCACGCCTCGGCGGATGCCTGTTCATCGACGGTTCGTTCGGCTCCCGCACGGCAGCCCTGTCGGCTCCCTATGCCGACGATCCCTCGACGAGCGGCGTTATATACCGCGATGCCGCGAATATCGAATCGCTCATCGAAACCTGCGCGAAGCACGGTCTTCAGCTCGCAATGCATGCGATCGGCGACCGTGCGATCGCGTCGCTCGTCGACGCCCATCTGGCCTTGCGCGACCTGTCCTCACCGCCTCCCGTTCCCCACAGAATCGAACACTTTGAACTACCGGGAAGGGAAACGATTCGCCGCGCGAAGGAAGCCGGTCTGCTGATCTCGATGCAACCGGCCTTCGAAGTGCTGTGGGGCGGCAGCGACGGGATGTATGCCCTACGCATCGGCGACCGCCATCGGATGACGAATCCGTTCAGGTCCGTTCTCGACGCAGGCTTGCGAATCGCGGGCGGCTCCGACAGCCCCGTCACCCCCGTCGATCCCTTCCTAGGCATCCATGGTTTTCTCAATCATCCCAACGCCGATGAGCGCGTGACGCTGAATGAAGCTCTGCATGCCTTCATCGTCGAGCCTCATGCTTTTGCCGTCCCCAGACCTGATCGCGGGAGGTTTTGCACACGATTCAGGGCCGATTTCATCTGCCTGTCGAGTGATCCGTTCAAGATCGATCCGCGCGAACTTCGAACCGTTCGGGCCGCGCGAACATTCGTCGGAGGGAATGAAATATCATGAAGTGTATTCATCTGCTGGTCGTGATCGCGCTGCTTTCCGCATCGTCCTGCGTTCATGCGCAGACGCCCCTCTCGACCAATACCACCCCAGCCTTGAGCGAGGTTTGCGCCATCTCGGAAGAATTTTTCTCGAAATTCGAGACGCTAGACGTTCAGACGGCGATGAACGGGCTTTTCGCGATATTTCCTCTGAATCAGCAGGCGCAGGAGGCATTCGTCATCGACGTGACGAATCTCAAGACGAAACTCGGCACCCCGACCGGCCACGAGTTCATCGGATACAGGCCGCTCGGCTCGACGCAACGATACTTCGTCGTATATTTCCTCACCTTCCATCCGCGCATGCCCGTTGCCTGGGAGTTCACCTTCTACAAGCCCGATCCGAAGGCGCCCTGGCAACTCAATTTCATCCGGTTCGACGCGGACGACATCCAGGAGTTTCTCGAGTTCACGAAGCTGCAGTTCGAGTCTCTTAGGCGGCAGAATACGTCCACCTCTGCCGCCCCCGCTACTCTTCCTGCCGAGCACCTGAGCGAACCTCCCTCCCCCGCTGTCGGCGAAATCATCCCGGCGCCGGGAAGCGGCACGTCAGCTCCCTGAGCCGAAAGATGACGATGAAACTCAAACCGGCCAGACGCATTCTCGATCTGCCACCCTACGTTTTCAAAAGAATCGACGACAAAAAGCGCGAACTTGCCTCTGCCGGATACCGTCTTCTGAATTTCGGCATCGGCGATCCCGACATGCAGACGCCCGATTTCGTCATCGAGGCGATGAATCGCGCCATGAGAGACATCGCAAACCAGAAATACCCCACGTATGAAGGGTGTGCGCAGTTCCGAGAGGCTGTTTCTCGGTATATGCACGACCGGTTCGGGGTCGACCTCGACCCGAAATCCGAGGTGATGGCCCTGATCGGCTCGAAGGAAGGCCTGGCGCATTTTGCCTGGGCATTCATCGACGAGAACGACATCGCTCTCGTTCCCGATCCGGCATACCCGGTGTACAAAACCACGACCGAGTTTGCGGGGGGCGAAGCTCACATCATGCCCCTCCTCGAAAAGAACGGCTTTCTTCCCGATCTGTCGAGAATTCCCGATGCGATCGCGAGGCGGGCTAAAACGTTGTATATCAATTACCCGAATAATCCCACCGGGGCGGTCGCATCCGAAAAGGAGCTCGCCTACATCGTCGAGTGGGCTCGGAAACATGAAGTCATCATCGTCTCTGATGCCGCATACGCAGAGTTGACATATGTCCCGGCTGATCGTCGCAGCATTCTCTCGATACCCGGCGCGAAAGATATCGCCATCGAGTTCCACTCGTTCAGCAAGATCTTCAACATGACCGGCTGGCGGGTCGGGTTTGCCGTGGGAAATCCAGCGCTGATAGCCGGTCTTCTCAAGATCAAGACCAACGTCGATTCCGGCGTTTTCGACGCCATCCAGCTTGCCTGCGTTTCGGGGCTAGCACACGTCGGCCCGTATCTCGAGAAGCTTCGGGCGACGTATATCGAGCGCCGGGATGCCATGGTTTCGATTCTCGACGAGTTCGGCCTGAAGTTCCATCCGCCCCGCGGAGCTTTTTATCTCTGGGCAAACTGTCCTGCCGGCACGACATCGGAAGGCTTCACGATGAAACTCATGGAGGAAACCGGCATCGTGACGACGCCGGGAACCGGCTTCGGAAAGCACGGCGAGGGCTACGTCCGTTTCGCGCTCACGCAATCCGTCGAATCGATCAACGCCCTCCCCCTCCGCCTCGCACAATTCCGCTTTCCATGACTTCTGATATATACGTATCGTTATAACGTCTCAGGGGCGGGTTT
>MWAR01000341.1 GCA_002068715.1 bacterium ADurb.Bin374 | reverse complement strand
TCGAATATGGCATCGACTTCAAGGGCGGAAACATCATCCGCGTCCGCTTCGACCAGGAAGCCACCGAGAGCAAGATCCGCGAGGTGTTCGACAAGATGCCCGGCCTGTATTTCAAGGGCGAGCAGCTCGTCATCCAGGCCGTTGCCGAGGGCAAGGGACACGAGTTCATCATCCAGTACCCGGCCCCCCTCATGGATACCGCCGAAACCGGCAAACTTCACGGCGAGATCCTCAAGAGTCTCAAGGCCTCCATTCCGTTCCAGGATGACGCCCTCGAAGTCGCGAACATCGGCCCCACCGTTGGCGATGACATGAAGCGCCAGGGCATCTATGCCGCGCTTCTTTCGGTCATCGGCATTCTGTTGTATCTGGCCTGGCGGTTCGAGTTCCACTCCGCAACCGGTGCCGTCCTCTCGCTGGTTCACGATCTGATCATCGTCTGCGGCTTCGTCAGCCTGATGAGGATCGAGTTCGACATCACCGTTCTCGCCGCCCTGATGACCCTCCTCGGCTACTCGGTCAATGACTCGATCGTCGTCCTCGACCGCATCCGCGAAAACCGCCGAATCAGCCGCGAGACCGATTTCGTCACCCTGATCAACGACTCGATCAACCAGACCCTCGGTCGCACGATCAATACCTCGGTCACCACGCTGTTCTCAGCAATCGCCCTCCTGATGCTCGGTGGGCAGACCCTTCACAGCTTTGCTTTGGTCCTTACGTTCGGGGTCATCTTCGGAACGTATTCGTCGGTCTTCATTGCCAGCCCCGTCCTTCTGCTGCTGACCGGCAACAAACTCAATCGCCGGAGTGCCTGAGCCCGATTCGTCCCGACATCGACGCCCCGGTTCGCCGGGGCGTTTCTATTTCTAATGATATATATGGAGCCGTCTATGAAAGCCGTCGTTCAGCGCGTGTCGGAAGCCGTTCTCAGCGTCGAAGGAAAGGACGTGTCCCGGATCGGCCGGGGACTCGTCTGTTACCTGGGCGTCGGCCGCGGAGACGACGCGAAGGACCTGGACTGGCTGGCGAAGAAAACGGCCCGGCTGCGCATTTTTCCCGATACCGAGGGGCGGATGAATCTTTCCGCCGTCGACGAGGGGGCGGCCGTCCTCGTCGTATCACAGTTCACCTTGTATGGCGACATCAGGAACGGATACCGGCCCGGGTTTTCCGCGGCGGAGGAGCCGGCGAAGGCGCAGGCAGTATACGAAGCGTTCATGGCGAAACTGCGCGAATACGGCGTTCCCGTCGTTGCCGGCGGGGTGTTCGGAGCGGACATGACGATCGCCCAATGTAATCGAGGCCCCGTCACGATCCTGCTCGATTCGAGAGACGGCCGCTCCGGCGCCTGATCTGGAGGGACCTCTACTCTTCCATGGATGTCAGGAACAGGCGTCGCTGGAGACGTCGCAGGTAATCGAGCGTTTTCCGCTCCGGGGCATCGGGATGCCCCTCGGCAAGTGCTTCTTCGGAAATGCGAAGGGCCTTCTCGAACGAGCGCCGTTCGAGGATCACCCGGTAGATCGGATGAATATTCGCCGTTTCCGCAAGAGAGCGGAGAAGTTCGCGGTCGAACGACTCGAGTCCTTTCTGGATGGCAGCCGTCTCGAAAAAATCGATGTCGCGCTTCGTCGACGAGGTGATCGACCGCCGCCGCGAGGGGCTCATCGTCAGATACAACCAGACCAGGATGAGGAGAGTCGGTATCAGCAGCATCAGCAGAACTTCGTTTTCGTACGGATGGGACGAAAATTGCTCCCGAAGAGCTTTTGCAAAGATCTTGTAGCCTTCGGCCTGATCCATCAGAGGACCTTGTAGCTCAACTCGGTGACGATCTTCCGGATCTCTTCGGAGGGATCCTTCCGGAGATGCGGCATGAAGGGCTTGACGGCGGCCGGAGAAATCTTGACGGCCGCCCGAACGGCGTTGACGCGGACGATCTCCTCCTTGTCACGCAGGTGTGCCAGGATGATCGGCAGGGACATCTCCTGCTTGATCTCTCCGAGCGCCCACAGGCCGCTGGCGCGCATCAGGGGCTCACGCATCGAGAGCATCTTCTGGAGGACGGGGACTACGTTGACTTTTCCGATCTGCCAGACCGCGATGGCGGCGTTGGCGCGGATGCGGTTGTTCGCGTCTTCTAGGAAGGGGAACAGTATCTGGAGCGCGCGGGCGTCCCCGATGCTCGCGATGGCTTCGATGGCGTTGGCGCGGACGCGCTCGTCGGGATCGTTGAAGAACTCGATCAGGTTGCCGAGCAGTTCACGGTCGCCGATCACGCCGAGCGTCTTGATCACGGCCGCACGGACTTTTCGGGAGGGGTCTTTCATCGCCCCGAGCAGGGCATCCTTGCCCTTGTTGTTCACCTGGAGGTTTTCCATGATGCGGGCCGCGCGAAGGCGAAGCTCGGGGTCGAGGGATTTGAGTTCGACGATGAGCTGGTCGATGAAGCTGGTGTCGAGCTTCAGGAGTGCCGTGCCGGCGAGTTTACGGACTTCGGGAGAGAGGGTATTGAAGTTGTCGAGATATCGCTTCTGGGTCACCTTCGCGACTTCCTGCAGGGCGGTGTTGCGCAGCTCCTCGTCGGGGCTGTGGACAAGCCGCGTCAGG
>MWAR01000340.1 GCA_002068715.1 bacterium ADurb.Bin374 | reverse complement strand
CCGTCGAACTCGCGCTCGATATCCTGCAGGGGAAACCGCCGGCAAGCCTTCCCGTCGATCTGAAAAGCCCCTCGACCTGGCTGTTCGACTATGCCGTGATGCAGAGGTTTGGACTGCCCGTCGACCGGCTCCCTTCCGATGCCATCCTGTTGAACCGCCCTGTCACGTTTTTCGAGGAGCATCGGAAGATCGTATTCGCCACGGCCGGCCTGATCGCTCTACTGGCACTCGGGATCGCCGTTCTCCTGCTGAATATCATCCGTCGCAGGTTCGCCGAATATGCCCTCGCGGATTCCGAATACAAGTTCAGGACACTGTTTGAGACTGCGGCTGACATGATATTCCTGATCGCACCCACGGGCGAGATCGGTCAGGCAAATGCACGGGCCTGCGCGGCACTTAACCTGCGCCATGCGGATATCGAGGGCCGCAACATCCGCGAGTTCCTCGACCCTGCCCAGGCCGATGCGATCATGGCCAAGGTCGAGATATCCGCCGGAAGCGGACAGGCCGCGTTTGAAACAACGCTCATGCGCTCGGCGGAGGTCCAGACCCCGATCGATGTCGTCTGTTCTCCGTTCAGCTTCGAAGGAAGAAAAACGGTTATTTTCACCGCACGCGATCTGAGCGAACGACAGAAAGCCGAGGCCGCCGCGAAAAAGCTGCAGGAGGACCTCAGCCAGTCGCAGAAACTCGAATCCATTGGGTTTCTCGCCGGAGGGATCGCGCACGACTTCAATAATATTCTGATGAGTATCATCGGATATGCCGAACTTTCTTCCACTCTTGCGAAAGGCGATTCGCGGTTGAAGGAGTATCTGAAGAACATCAAGTCGGCGGCAGCGAAAGCTGCCCGGCTCACCAGCCAGCTCCTGGCGTTCAGCCGCAAACAGGCCCTTCATGTCAAGCCTCTCGCACTGCGGATCGTCATCCGGGAAATTCAGCCCATCCTCAAGAGTATCCTGCGCGAAGACATCGAACTGGTCATCCGTGAGGAAGGCCCCGTGAAAAACGTCCTCGCCGACAGAACGCAAATCGAGCAGATCATCATGAATCTCGTCGTGAACGCCCGGGATGCCATGCCCGACGGAGGCAGACTGACGATCGAAACCCGGTCCGTCGTCGTGACCCCGGAAATGGTGCAGACGCATCGGCTTCTCAGATCGGGCGAATTCGTAACGCTCACTGTGACGGACACGGGAGTTGGCATACCAGAAAATATACAAAGCAAGATATTCGAACCCTTTTTCACGACCAAACAACCGGGCAAGGGAACCGGTCTGGGCCTCTCAACGGTGTATGGCATCGTCAAGCAACATGGCGGCCACGTCGACCTGACGAGTGAGACGGGCAAGGGCTCTTCGTTCATCGTTTTCCTGCCGACAACCATGGAAGATACTCCTCACCCGACCGCTCCCCTGCAGAAGGAATTTCGTGGAAAGGGAACGATTCTCGTCGTGGATGACGATCAGACGATTGGAAAACTGCTGTCCGATGCGCTGCAGCCGCTCGGTTACAGCATCCTGCTCGCCCCGGGTCCTCGCGAGGCCGTCGAACTGAGCGACCAGCATCAGGATCGGATCGATGTGCTTCTCACTGACGTGATCATGCCCGAAATGAATGGTCGAAAACTGGCCGAAATCCTCGCGCCGACACGTCCCGGAATGAAAATCGTTTACATGTCGGGATACACCGACGACATCATCGCCCGCCACGGGATCATCGACGACAACGTCATGTTGCTCCATAAGCCAGTTTCGCCGATGGAACTGGCGGAAAAGCTCCGCGCCATCATGGGCTGAGAACGATCCGGGACGCTAACCCAGGATTGCCAGAAGATGCCTTCTGTCGATCGCCAGTGAATCGAGCCGTTCGAGCTCGGCATGCCAGGTCTCGGCCTCTGCCTGAGAAATCACGAGGCTGTGCCGCGCAAGCGCGGAGTCGAGTTCATCCTGGGTGAGGCCGAAACGCCCCTCGATTGCCCCCACCCGACGCCGGCACGCTTCGATCTGCGCATCGATTTCGGCCAGTTTCAGCAGAAGCGCCTCGCGAAGAAGGCGCACCGTTGTCACGGTCTCCCGGTGGGTGTCATCGGCGGGCTCCATACGGTGCGCATACACGGATTTCACCTCTGCAAATGAATAGCATGGAATATATTCAGACAGACATGCAATCACTCGGAGTCTCCCTCGTCAGATCGGCCGATAGCGCCGCAGAATGCCGATCACGACGCCTTTTATCGTGACCTCGCGTCCCTCGACGATGATCGGCGGCATAGCCGGATTCGACGGCTGCAGCCGGACCCGACGCCCTTCGTGATACAGCCGTTTGAGCGTCACCTGCTCGTGGTCGAGGCACGCGATGACCATCTCGCCGTTCGGAGCCGTGTCACGCTTCTCTACAACGACAAGATCGCCGTCCCGGATTGCCTCGTCAATCATCGATTCGCCTCGCACCCGCAGGACGAACGTCTCGCCCCGGCCGATCATGCACTCGGGAAGCGTGATCGTTTCGTTCCAGTCGGACATCTCGATCGGCCGGCCGGCGGTGACCGTTCCGAGAAGCGGCACATCGACTCCGCCCGCGGCCTGCGCCGGTGTCTTCACCTGCAGGCCGCGCGAACGACGCGGAAGCGCGTCGAGATGTCCTTTTTCGACGAGCATGCGCAGATGTTTGTGAACCGTCGCCGGTGACGAGAGATGCAGCCCCATACAGATTTCGGCAATGGTGGGGGCGTATCCGTGGCCGGCGAAAAAAGAGCGAACGAACTGCAAAACGGCCTGCTGCTTCGGTGTCAGCGGATCAGGTGACATGGCGCCCCTCCAAAGATCGTTCGATGATCCGAATATAGGCGAACAAATGGCGAATGTCAAGCGAATGCCTTACGAATTTCAATGCCGGCCGGCGCATCTCTTTTCCGGTTCGCCTCGTGAAACGCCGGCAGACAACCTGCTATACTTCACCCTGTGAACTCCGCGAGTGATAATCCACAAAGGCCAGCCAACCGCACGTTTGAAAAGCATCTGCGCCATCCGCGGATGAAAGTTCTGAGCTGATCATATCCAGAACCGAGAGGAACCATCGTCATGAAACGACTTGCATTGGCCGTCACGCTGTCGATGTCGCTTTTCCAGGAATGGGCGCCCTGTTTCGCCGCTGACGCCCCGGTGCCGACACCCTTTTCCTACACCTTCCGAATCATGCACGTCGCCAGCGGCACACCGCGACTCGCCCACATGGGCCTCCATAAGGGCGGCGAGGTCATCAGGCTCGAACTGGCGGCATGGCCCGGCGATCGTGTCCAGATCATGATCAACGGCATTCTGAAAGA
>MWAR01000339.1 GCA_002068715.1 bacterium ADurb.Bin374 | reverse complement strand
GCCGTCGGTGCACGGGATATCAAGTGCCTTGAGATCGATTTCGCCGATTTTCGGCGTCTGAAGAGCTTCGAAGGCTTCCGCTGAAATCGGTGTCGCCTTCAGGCGGCGGCCGAGGGCGCGCAGTGCCTTTCGTGCCTGCAAGTCAGAGGCAAGCCGGTAGGGGAGGACGATGCGTCGTTTGTGCCTGGTACCGGGCGCAGGAAGGTCGATGGCGGCGGGAACGAACGCAGGTGAAGGCGAGATCGTTTTCCAGTGCCGGATGGCGAGCTCGACGCCATGCCGGGCGAAATCGAGGTCGAGGGGCCAGAACAGGAATACCGCACCATTCGCTGTGCCCGCAGAATCTCGCAGGGCGTCCCAGGCCGCGAGACCGAACTGGTGCCGGAAAGTGATGAAAAAGGCCCGTCCGCGCCAGGCACTCGTGAACAGTTCTGTCGGAACGCCATCCCCGAACGTCGCTTTCAGCCGAGAAGTCCAGGATTCGCTCTCCCCGGAGCGGGCGGTTCCGACGGCTTCGTGCGCAAGTTCCCTCAGAAGGCCGCGGAAAAAGACACGAAAATCGCTTCGCAGGTTCTTCGCCTCGAGAAGCGTGAACGGGCCGGAGGGATTCGACGGGTCTTTCATGGCGGCCCAGGCCTGGAGGCCAGAAAAGCCGCGGCGATGAAGCGATGAAATGGCTGATGAGAGGGTTTGAGCGACGGAAGCCGAAGGCGTGCCTCGGTGCAAATCTGATGTCAGTCGGCGGAGGCTGTCTTCCAGCCAGAACTCGGAAACGGCACGTTCCCGGTAACGCTCCGCGAGGGGGCGCACCGTGCCGAGCCACTTCTGTATGACGCTTTCACGAGCCAGGATGGTCAACCCTTCCGCCTCGACATGCAGGATGACCAGTGGGATGATGCCGACGAGAAGCGGAAGCAGGACGGTCAGCCAGCCGGTACGGGAATGGGGTGATGCTCTGTTTGTCACCGTGGATCCTCTCGGTTCATACTATGCGATGAGTGGACTTTCGGGCAATGAGATGATGTGTATAGTATAAAGAATATAATCAATGCCTCGGCGCACGCATTGCCGGTCTGACCGAATCGAGCGACTTGTCGGGAATTTCGAGATGAGAAGGCTTGACGCCGAAGCCTGAAGGGCGTATAACATCCCGCATTTACAGACGGACTGACAGCCGTCGGCCAAAAAGGGCGAATCGTAGCGATGACATTGCTTGCTCTTGGGTGGTTGTTCTTTTTCATCAGTTTTCTGACCGGCGCATTCGGTCATGACACGGCGGTCGGGTGGCGGCGCTTCGGTTGTCGCATGGCCGCCGCAGGCTCGGCGTTCATTCTGGCGCTCGGTATAACCGGGCTCTCCGGGACCGAGTGGCGATTCGCCTGGGATATCCCGGCCGTTCTCGGACCGAGCAAGTTCGTGCTCGACAGGCTTTCCGGCCTGTTCCTCACGATGCTTGGCGGGGTCGGGGTCGCCGCTTCGGTCTTTTCCGAGGGCTACCTCGAACATCTCGAGAAACGCTGGAACTTCCACTGGATGCCGATCTGCCAGGCACTCTTCCTCGGCTCGATGGCCGGCGTATTCGTCGCCGGGACGATCCCGACGTTCCTCTTCTTCTGGGAATTGATGGCGCTCAGCTCGTTCGGTCTCGTCATGCTCGACTCGCTCACCGAGAGTCGTAGACGCACCGGCGTCATCTATCTGGCGATGACGCACGTCGGAACCGCATTTCTGACGCTTGCCCTGCTCTGGCCGTGCGCGAGAGGCGGCTCAGGCTGGGCCATCACTGACTGGGTCGCCGGCCTTGCCGGCTTCGGTGGCTGGGAACGCATTGTCGTCATTGCATGTCTGCTGATCGGCTTCGGCACCAAAGCCGGCATGATGCCCTTCCATGTCTGGCTTCCCAGGGCGCATCCGCAGGCACCTTCCCACGTGTCAGCTCTAATGTCCGGCGTCATGGTGAAAACCGGCATCTACGGGTTGTTCCGCTTTCTCACAGGCTTCGGCGTTGTTCTTCATTCCGAACTGGGCTGGGTGCTCCTGGGAATCGGTTTCGTGTCGATGCTGCTCGGCGTCCTCTACGCCTGTAACGAACACCACCTCAAGACCCTGCTTGCTTACTCGAGCATCGAGAATGTCGGCATCATTCTGCTTGCCCTCGGCATGGGTATTCTTCTGAGAACCTGGGGCCACGAGGCGGATGCGGCACTGGCATTCTCCGCAGGCCTCTTCCATGCCTTCAACCACGCTTTTTTCAAGGGGCTTCTCTTCATGTCGGCCGGGGCCGTCCAGGCTACGTCGCACGACGGAAACATGGATGAACTGGGCGGAATGGCCCGTACGATTCCGGCGGCATCGATGCTGTTTTTTGTCGGCGCGATGGCGATCTCCTGCCTGCCGCCGCTGAACGGCTTCGCCGGCGAATGGCTCGTCTACCGCAGCGTCCTCAGCGGATTTGGACTGCCCGGCATGGCGAGCAAGATCGTCCTGCCCCTTATGGCAGCGGGTCTTGCCCTCGCCGGAGCCCTCGCCGCCGGCTGTTTCGTGAAGGCCTTCGGCGCGATCTTTCTTGGAAAACCCCGGTCCCATGCTGCCGAACACCCGGCGGCCCCCGGGATGAAAAGAATGGTCGCCGGGATGATCCTTCCGGCCGTCGCCTGCGTCGTCTTCGGCGTCTTCCCGGAAATTGTCATCAAGCCCCTGACGGCGATGTTCGAAGCCTCTCGCGGCCTCTCATACGGTCCGTATGCTCTGTCCTGGCCGGGTCGCCCCGACGAAGGTGTCCAGCCGCTGCTGCTGCTCTCCTGCCTCGCTGTCGGCGTTCTGATGGCCTGGTGGATCCTCGGACGGCGCGGTCGTGCCCCGGCCGCCGCGGTTGTCGAAACCTGGAACTGTGGCACGCCGCTCACCCCGCGCATGGCTTACACCGCGTCGGCCTTCGCCGAACCTGTGAAGGTGAATTTCGCCTGGTTGCTCCAGCTCCGGCGCGATCTGCGCGACCACGGCCCACTAGCGCCGCTTCTGCCCTCGCGCATGACCTACAGGCTCGATACGGTACACCTCTTCGTCGATTATCTCTACAAGCCGCTGCTTCGAGGCATCTTGACCCTGTCGCTTGGTATCCAGAAACTGCAGGCCGGCTCGCTGAACGCCTACCTCGTTCTGTTGTTCGCCGTCATCGTCGGTTTGCTGATCATGGGAGGCGTCCGATGAACACGTTCGTGCTTCTGATCGTGAAACTCACAGGGCTCCTTCTTTTGGCACCGATCCTCCAGGGAATGATCAAGCGGTTGAAGGGCATAATCCAGGGCCGGCAGGGCCCGGGCGTGTTTCAGCCCTTCCGCGATGTGAAGAAACTGCTCGCGAAACAACGGGTCATCAGCCGCGAGACCTCGTGGGTCTTCGGAATCGCGCCCATCGTCGCCTTCGCGGCCGTGCTGACCGCCGCGCTCATGGTGCCCTGGATCGACCCGACGCCGTGGGACTACATGTCCGACCTC
>MWAR01000338.1 GCA_002068715.1 bacterium ADurb.Bin374 | reverse complement strand
TCATCGAAATGCCCCGCCGGCATCGAGCCTGCGGGGCGTCGTTCTGCCGAATGAACCTCCCCGTTCTCGAAAAGAACGACGCCCCGCAGGCTCGATGCCGGCGGGGCATTTCGATGATATGGTATATTACCAGATATATGATGCCTGGATGCCGTAGATGTCGAGGCCGGTGGTGACGTCGCCGGCCAGGTTGCCCCGCAAGAGGTTGCCGGGGTCCGTCGCCCGGAGATCGATCGGGGCGTCGTCATACCAGATCCGCATGAATCCGGCGGAAATCACCATGCGGTCCGAGGTGCGGTATTCGGCGCCGAGGGCGACCTGCAGACTGTCGGAGCCTGGAATGCGGGGTGTGCGGCGCGAATCGGGGATCGGGGAGCGGTCGCGGGCCACGCCAAAGCGCCAGGCGAGCCGGGAATTCGGCCGGTAGATCGCGCCGAAAGAGGTGTACCAGACGTCTTTCCAGTCTTCCGCGGTGAAGGAATCGGGCTGCGCGGGGTTGTCGAAGGTGACCCGAAGGCCGCCGTAGCGGTGCCAGAAAGTTTTTGCCGCATCGAGCATCAGGGTCCAGGAGGCGCCGCAGGTGCGATGGTACCCGATGCCGAGAATTTCGGGCGTTGTGAGGCCGGAGCTCGCGCCGGTTTGGGAGAAGATTCCGGTTGCGGCGTTCATCGCGCCGGCCATGCCGGCGGCGTCGAAGCCGAAGCGGCAGTCGCCCTTCAGGGTGTGCCGGACGGCCGAACGATATGAAAGGCCGGCACGTTCCCTGGGGGAAATGTCGCAGATGAGACCCAGGACGAAACCGACGTCGCTAGCATCGCCGGTCATTTCCGCGACGCCGTCCTGGGTTGTCGGCGCGGCACCGGGGATGCCGTTGCCGGCTGCGATCGTTCCGTAATCGACGGCGTTGGTGAGCTTCGCATCGACCGACTGGATGTTCAGCCCGGCGGCGAACAGCCACTTCGAATCGAGCTTTCTGCCTGCAACCGGCATGACCGACAGTGAGCTCATTTCGGAATCGATCGCGTAGTAGCGGCCGACCCAGGTCGGCGTATACTTGGTGCTGAGGCCCCACGGGGCGTTCATGGCAAGGCCGAACCGCCATCCCTTCGAATCGGCGATGGAGGCGTAGATGGCCGGGATCGTGGCCGTGGGCGCTCCGTCTTCTCCGCCGGGATATCCGCCGACCGCCGTGCCGCCGGCCGTCGTGGCGCCTCTGAGGGAAAAACGCACTTCGGGATCGAGCTGCAGCACCGAGACGAGCGCTTCACCAGGCGCGTGGAGCATCAGGGCCGCCGGATTGAAATACATGTCGGCGAGATCGTGCGCTCCAGTGTGTGCCCCCGCAAAGGCGCTCGACAGACCGGTCGTGCCGTGTTCCCGGACCATGTATCCCGCGCCGGTGGCTTTGACGGGCAGGGATGCGATGACGAGAACGAGAAGCGAGATTGACCACCTCTTCAGATCCAGACTCATGGGTTCCTCCGATGGATGATGGAAAAGGGAGTTTCGTTTTTCGTCAGGGATCATAGCTGATAAACAGTGATGCTGGCAAATATCATCGTTGCGAAAATGGAGAAAGTTCCGTTTTTACGAGGGCCGGGAAAAGGCATTTTTCTGGAAACGCCTGAAGCAATGATATGTAATAAAGTATATATAAAACAAAATGGACCGGCTCTGACGAGCCGGTCCCTAGAACATAGGAACGTGGGATGAATATGGTGAAATCAGTCGTGGGAGTGGAACTTCGCCACTGATTCGAACATGCCGCGGGCCTTCCTGCCCATGACGACGCCGATGTGGCCTGCTTCGATCACGAGATCCGTGACCTGACCCGAAACAAGCTGAGACAGACACCGGGAGGACTCGATCGGAACGATATGATCCTTCGATGCCATGACGTTCATGACGGGTATGGAAAGCTTTTCGAGGTCGATCTCGACGCCGTCGAAGTCGAAGCGCCGGTTCCGGATGGCGTTGTCGTGATAGCAGAGCTTCACGTACCCGCGATACGCTTCGCCGGGGACGTTGACGTTGTCGTTCAACCAGGACTCGAGAGCGACGATGCTGTCGGCGGCTTTTGCGTCGAGACTGCTCTCGAATACGTTCTTCCATTTCTGATATCCCGAGAAGGGCTTGATCAGTTGGAAGGATGACTGGAGCATGGCGCAATCGGCATGCCCGAGAACATCGACGAGCGTATCGACGTCGAAGGCTTCCTTGCGCGCCCAGGCCGAGAGAGGACCGGCATCGTGGAAGTTGACGGGGGCGGCGAGCATGATGAGCCGTTCGATGCGGTCCGGGTGGAGCGCGGCGTGGAGGAGCGACATGGTGCCGCCCATGCAGTAGCCGAGCAGCGAGGCTTTTTGCGCGCCGGTATCGCGGCAGGCCTCGCGGACGGCCATGGAGATGAGGTCGTCGACGAAAAATCGGAACGGCAGGTGATCGTGCTGAGGGCCCGGGGTGCCCCAGTCGAGCAGGTAGACCTGGATTCCAGCCTCGCGGAGGTGGCCGGCCAGGGTTGCGGAGGGCATCAGATCCATGATGTAGGCCCGGTTGATGAGAGACGGGACGAGCACCAGCGGCGTTGTGCAAGTGACGGGGGCCGTGCCGCAGTAGCGAAGGAGTTTCATCGTGTCGAACCGGAAAACTTCCTCGATCTTTGTTGCGCCGCGATACGGTTCGTCGTGCGATGCAGACGAGCCGGAGAGGAGCGAGTCGAGGTTCTTCTCGACGATCCGGCCGGCGAGGTCGATGTTGGCGGCCGTCGCTTCGAGAAGCCTGGACGCGCTTTTCGTGAGGGTATCGTTCATCGTCGCCTCCTGTTGGCGATAGAGGATATGGTTTCAGAACCTATCGTGAAATCGGCTTCAGTTCGTCTTGCGGCTGGTGACGGTCTCGGTCTGGACACGGACCTGGCCGGCGATGTCTGCGAGTTGGGTCGTGATCTTGTCGAGATAGACGTTTTGGTCGTAGAGGCGGCGGCTGATCTCGTCGAGTTCGCGCTTGGTGACGAACTGGCAGGTCTCGGCCCACCGGTTGAGGTTCGTTTCCCACATTTTGCGCATATCGAGCCCCTGCTCGAGAGAGCGGGTCATGGTGTTGACGAAGGTCTGCGATTTCGCGAACTCGTCCATCGCCTGGGCGACGCGGTTCTCCCAGAAGGTCTGAATGTCGCGACCGGCCTTGAGATACTCCTGAAACAGTGCTTCCATCGTCATAGCTCCTTTGTCGAATTCCGTGTGGCGTATGAGAAAAAGGATACCTGCATTGCGATAAAATGTCAAAAAAATATTGTGCGTCGCACAAAGACTATCGGAGAAATTCCATTGGAACTTGAATGAGAAGTGACGCATGGCGCAAAAAAACGCCCGGGCAATCACCCG
>MWAR01000337.1 GCA_002068715.1 bacterium ADurb.Bin374 | reverse complement strand
CGGATATACGGTCGGCATCGATCTCGGCGGCACCAAAATCGCCGCGGGGCTCTGTAAAAAAGGCGAAATCATCCGCCAGTTCATCGTTCCCACCCACCCGGAGCGTGGCAGTGACGCGGTTCTCCAGACCATCGTCGACGCGGCCCGAAAGGCCATCGGCGACACCCCCGTCACCGATATCGTCGGCGCCGGCATCGGCGCGGCAGGCCAGATCGATCCGAAGACCGGCGCCGTCAACTACGCTCCGAACCTGAACTGGAAAAACATCCCGCTCGGCGAGTTCGTTTCGAAAGCCCTGAGCCTGCCCGTGCGCGTGACGAACGACGTGCGCGCCGCTACGATCGCGGAATGGCAGTTCGGGGCCGGCAAGGGGCTCGACAACTTCGTTAACATCTTCGTCGGAACGGGTATCGGCTCCGGCATGGTTCTCAACGGAAAACTCGCCGAGGGCACGACCAATTCGGCCGGCGAGATCGGCCACATCTGCCTCGACCCGGACGGCCCGGTATGCGGTTGCGGCAAAAAAGGCTGTTTCGAGGCATTTTCCTCGGGGAAGGGCCTCGAGAACCATGTCAAAGCGGCATTTCCCGCGCTGAAAAGCGGCCCTCTCCTCGAACTGACCGAAGGCAATGCAGACAGAATAACCGGCAGGATCATCGGCCAGGCGGCGAAAGCCGGCGACAAGACGGCCCTGATGGCTCTGAAAAAGGTCGGCCATTATCTCGGACTTGCGATTGCGAACGTTCACACCCTGCTGAATCCCGAAGTCGTGCTTCTGGGCGGCGGTGTGATGGCGCTGCGCGAATACTTCATGGATGATCTGAAAGCGACGCTTCACCGGCATGTTCTTCCAATGGCTGACCGCGGCGACAAGCTTCTTCGCGATGCGAAGTTCGAAACCGACGCCGTTCTGATCGGTGCCTCCGCGCTGTTCTGACAGATGAAGCCCCTGAAACCGGCGATTTTCCGTGTGGGCGACCTTCGCCCGGGCGGCTGGGCCGAGCACGAATCGACCAGTCTGCTCTGGAGGCATCTTCTTGATGTCGGAAGCCGCTTTCCGTCCCTGACGATCGGCTGGGAAGCGCGTCCGGGGCTTTCTGAGATCGTCGAGCGACTTGCCGACATGCTGACGCACGTCGGACTCAACGTCTTCCTAGCAACCAGCCCCGTCCCCGTCGCGGCGCTTTCGCAGACGCTCGGCCAGCGGATGCAGCCGCTCGGCCTGTACATCGGCGAAACTGCAGGCGGCGACTTCGCCGCCCTCGCGATCACCACTCACGGAGGGCCGGTTCTTGAAACCGACGTCCGCGAAGGTGTCGTCGCCAGGGCAGACCGGGTCGGCGTCATGGGAACGACGGATTTCCTAGAGCCCTATGTGAAGCGGATGGGCCAGCTGCTCGACCCGATGATCGAGAACCGGGTCCGGCTCTCGTCGCTTTCATCACCCTTCGACCAGCTTCACAAGCGGATGCAGCCTCATCCCGAGTTCAGGCCGTTGTTCGAATACGCGGAATCGGGCCCCAAAGCGGTGATATCACCCGACGGCCAGGGCATCACGGTCTACGGTGTCGACGGGAAACAGGTTCCGACGCGTCGGCTCGTCGAAACGCTCGGCACCTATCTCACCCGCCTCCGGGGCGCAGCCGGGACCCTCGTTGGCCCTCACGGAACGGCCGAGATTGCCGCGGGAATCTCTGAATTTTCCGAAATCGAGGGAGACGCCCTGGACATGAGCTCCCAGGCCGGTTATGTCGACCTGCTCCTCGGCTGGTGGGAAAACGGCATCATCGCCCACCAGGGCCACGCGCCCTTCGGCGACGCATATCTTACGTTATTATATCTTCTCGAAGCCTGGAACGCCGAAGCCTGAAGCGAATCGCACATCGGGCGCAGGGGCGGGTATGAAACCAGCGCCTACGCCCGCACGAATTTGACGACGGCCTCGACGTGGTGGGTGCGGGGATACAGGTCTATACCGGAGATATTCGCGATTTTGTAGCCTGTCTTGGCGAGCGCCAGAGCGTCTCGGCGCAGCGATTCCATATCGCATGCTACATAGATGATCGCCGCGGGTTTGAGTCTTGTGACGGTGGCGGCAATCGTGGGCATTCCGGTGCGGGGCGGGTCGATGACGAGCACGTCGGGTTCAGGCGCGAGTTTTCCGAGCTCTTTCATCGCGTCGCCCTCGACGAGGGTGATGCGTTCGCCGCATTTCGACCGCTGGCGGTTCCGGATCGCCATGCGAACGGCGCCAGGGTGTGACTCGACAGCCTCGACCATCGCGCCGGCGGCGGCGAGGGGAATCGTGAAGTTCCCGGCGCCGGCGAACCCTTCGACGATCCGCTTCCCGTCGGCGGCGCCCGAGAGGAGCACCACCTCGCGCACGAGATGCTTGTTCTGGAACACGTTTCCCTGGCTGAAGAAGCCTGGTTCGGTGAAGAACGGCCCACCCTCGACGCCGTGGGCGAGGAGCCCCGCGACCGAGACATCCTCGAGCACGCCTTCGACGCCCTTGTCGGGCCGGCCGTAGCTGAGTCCGGCGAGGTCCGCTCCGCGCATGAGTTTCCAGAGATCCGGTCTGACCCGGCCGGGCGATGCCCCGGCGCCGAGCGTGAGGTGGCCGGTCACGGTTTCGGGGCCGGCATTCGCCGCGGTCAGCACAAGGCCGTCGACGCGGAAGGGCAGGGCGCCCAGCGCCCGCCGCGCCGCCACGAGGCGCTTCCCGAGGGGCTTCGTCAGGAGCGCGCAGGAAGTGACGGGAACAATGCCCCCCTGTGTTTCGCCTTCGTGTCCTTCGGCCGGCAGGAAACCGGCTTCCTGTGATGCCCGGTGCCGGCTCTGATGAATGCGGACACGGGGCATGTAGCGGATCGTCTCTCCTTCGCGGGCGGCGGCGAACGGGGCAACGGTCGCCGTGTCGAACCCGGAAATTCCTTCGAGAGCCGATGCGAGAATCTGCTGTTTCCCTTTCCGGCGGCCTTTTTCCGACAGTTCCAGCCAGTCGCAGCCGCCGCACGGCCCGTGGAAGGGGCAGTCGGGCTTGATGCGGTCGGGCGACGGCTTCGTCAGTTCCTGCGGTTCCCAGCTCGGGCGGCCCCGGGAGCCGGCTTCATGCAAAAACTCGATCTCGTCGCCCGGAAACAGGCCGGGAACGGCAACCTCTTCGCCGTCGATCACCGCAATCCCGCGGCCGCGGGCATCGAATCTAGATACGACGATGCGGCGCCGTTCCCCGGCCTGAACGGATGTCATTTCTTCACCGCCGGGGCCATGAGCCGCTCGTAATCCGGCATCGTGCCGAGCAGCGGGCGGGCATATTTCATGAACTCGTCGGTGACGTCGGTTCCAAGCGGGGCGATGAACTTGTCGGGCATCCCCTTGGTCTCCTTAGCGACCGTCTCGAGCGGGGTCAGGAAATACTCGACCGAGTAGTCGCCGGTGCGCCGGATCGCGACGGAGCCGTCGACCTCGTTCCAGATCGCGAACTGGGCGGCCTTTTCCCCAACCTCGCGGGCTTCTGCCTGGTCGACCGAGGAAACGATACCGACGAAGCTGCGCTGCAGGTAGCCGAACGTGTCGGCGCGCACGCGCTTGATCTTCAGTTCCTTCTTGATCAGGTCGGCGAGCAGATCACCCAGAGCGCCGGTTCCCGACAGCTGCACGTTGCCGTGCGCGTCGGTCTCGGCGTTCTGCATTAGCTGGGTGATGACCGGCTTGTTGTCCTCGCCGAGAATGCCTTCCGAGACGGCGACGATGCACCGGCCGAACTTCTTGTAGACCTGATCGACGTCCTTCACGAACGCCTCCTTGCGGAACTGGCGCTCGGGCAGGTAGATCAGGTGCGGGCCGTCGTCTTCGTATTTGCGGGCGAAGGCGGAGGCGGCGGTGAGGAAGCCGGCGTTGCGGCCCATGACGACGGCGATGTAGACGCCTGGGAGTGAGCGGTTGTCGAGGTTGGCGCCGGCGAACGCGAGGGCGACGAACTTGGCCGCCGAGCCGTAGCCGGGGCAGTGGTCGGTGACGCGCAGGTCGTTGTCGATGGTCTTGGGCACGCCGATGCAGCGCATCTGCCAGCCGCGCTTGACGGCTTCGAGATGAATCTTGTGCGTGGTGTCCTGCGAGTCGTTGCCGCCTGCGTAGAAGAAGTAGCGGATGTTGTGCGCCTGAA
>MWAR01000336.1 GCA_002068715.1 bacterium ADurb.Bin374 | reverse complement strand
ACGCTGGAACGGCGGTGACTATTACGGCGGAGAACTCCCCCGAAACGGACTCCTGCTTGCGTTCAAAATCCTGGTGACCTCGACCAGGACCGACCACTGGGCGGCCGCCAACTTCGGGCGGCGGCTCGCGACCGAGGGCAGCGGGGCGGGGAAGGACCCCTTCAAGAGCTTCGCCGGCCGGTTCCTCGTCGAGGAGGAGATCGAAAAAACCGTCATCCAGCGCATGCAGTTCTTCGACGCCAATTCGTACATCTTCATCGCCAAGGCGAACACCCTGTTCGATCTCTGCGAGCCCGGCCAGACCCTCGAACAGGCCCTCGGCCGGCTGAAGATGCCCGTGAAGATGATCATCGACGAGTCAGACCTGCTGTTCACCCGCGAGCAGGCCGAACTGGCGACTCCGATGCTTCCGCACGGGCAGACCGTGTATTACGACAGCGGAAACGGGCATCTGTCGTGTCTCTACGAGACCCAGCTGTTCGAGGGCGAGATCGCGTCGTTCCTCAAAGCATG
The DNA here is from genome assembly GCA_002068715.1 of bacterium ADurb.Bin374. The sequence goes on along the minus strand of MWAR01000336.1, from coordinate 3,605 downwards.
ACCCGGTAGACGCCGTCCGGCGTCAGAAGAAATCCGAACGGTTCGGAAATGACGAGTTTCCGGACCGGTTTTTCCATCGGAAAGACCTTCCAGAGCGGGTGTTGATACAGCGCGATGCCGCCGCTTCCCGCGATCGTTCTGAACGAGCCCCAGAACAGGTCGGGGTTTTTCTGGTCGAGCGCGAGGCTCGTGAACTCCTCGATGGTGGGGTCGGGCGGCATGGTCGGCGTGAACGTCTGGCCATCGAAGAGCAGGCAGGACTTCTGGCCGAGAATGACCAGGTCCCCGCCGGCTTTTCGCGCGAGGCCGGCCAGGCGCATCAGCTCGCCCGTGCCTTTCACCGAGACGGGTTTGAACGCTTCCCCGTCGAAGACATACAGGTGTCCGTTCCTGGTGCCGAGCATCAGGTAATGCTCCGTCCCGAGCATCGCCGAAACGGCCTCCTCGGCCGGGTTCGGGTCGAACAGGGAAAGGGCTTGCGTCGCCTGCGCCGCGTCGAAACTGCGCAGGTAGCCGCCGCCCATCTGCATCGCGCGAAGCCCGTCCGATGCGGCCTTGCCCTGCCGGCCCAGGATCTCTTTCAGGGTCGAGATCTCGTACCGGATGAACGTGGAGCCGGTGTAGAGGGCGAGCTGCTGCGAAAGCGGGCAGTCGGCGCCGCCCGCCGCGTAGACCCTGCCGTCGGCGTCCGCTTCGATGCAGGTGATGGTGTCGGCCGGAACGCCTTCGCGGGGGGTGAACCGGTGCCAACCGCCGTCGTCCAGCATCCAGACGCCCGCGTTGCCGCCCGTCCAGACACGCGCCTGTCTGTCGGCCTCGATGGTATATACATCGCTATGGAATCCTTCCGGCTTCTGTGGCCCGTATGCGGCGACCTGCTGAAGGGATTTCACGTCGAACACCTGCAGGCCGCAGCCCTTCGTGCCGACGTACAGATATTCCCCGATCACGCGCATGGTGAGGGCGTCTTTCTGCCATACGGGAACCGGCTCGAGGGACTTGCTCGTCACATAGCGGGTATAGCGCAGAAGGCCCGATTCGTAGGTGCCGATCCAGGTTTCCCCGTCGTCGCGGCAAGATACGCAGGTGACGCGGTTTTCAGGCAATTTCGAGTTCGAGACGGTCAGATGGCGGCGCCTTCCGTCGGTGCCGAACATGACGACGCCCTGGTTCTGCGTTCCCGCCCAGATGCCTCGCTGGAGGGGCTCTGATTTGACGATGACCTGCGTCTGAAGTTTCATGAGGTTTTCGCTGTAAGCGATCAGATCCTCCCAGGTTGGCGCCCGCCCGGACTGATACAGGCGACTGACCCTGTCATACTCGGTTCGCATCTGCGCGAGAAGCGCCATGGATTCCTGGTTCTGGGCGATTAGGCTGCCGAACCCTTCTTCCGATGCTTCCTGGTTTGTGGCCGGGTTCAGCGCCGATGTCAGCGCTTCGAGCGTATCGCTCGGGGCGGCCACGCAGGTAGTCCAGATACCGGGAAGAATGTCGGTGGCCGTGTTCCCCCTGACGGCGAAAAGTCCCTTCGAACTCGCTGCGAGAAGCCATTCCCCGAACGGAGAAAGGCCTTGAACCCATCCGATATCCGTGCCGGCGAATGGGACGGAGACCAGCATTCCCTCGCGGGCGCAGTACAGGCCGAGACTCGTGCCGAACCACGCCATACTGTCGTGATGCGCCGCTGTGCCGAACCCTGTCGGCTGGCGGTCTCCCTCGATTTTGAATGGGAGGAGCTGGTCGCTTGACACGGTTCCGGCGGCCGCGTCGGTTCCGGCCCAGATCGTCTGCCCGGCCGCGACCGCGGAGAGGATGTTCGCCCCGTCCGGCGTGGGCCGAGTGATGATGTCGAAGCGAATGTCCGCGGCGGGGTTCGTGATCCTGATCAGCCCGTTCGGCGTCGCGGCAAGAACGGAATCGTCGGCCTCGCGTGCCAGGGAGGTGACCGTTTCCGAGGGAAACGCGGGCTGGGTCCGCGACGTGTAGGCGTGCCACGTCCCGTCGCGCAGGACCATCAGGCCGCCGCCTTCCGTTCCAGCCAGAACCGCTTCCTGGAGGGCCAGAACCGACCTGATACGGTTGCATGGCAGCCCGTTGAGCGAGTTGTGGACCTCGAAGTAGCCCGACTTGAAGACGGGATTCGGTACCGCCGGCGGGGGAAAATGCTGCGGCCCTGGCTCGGGATCGCAGGCAGCCAGAAACGAAGGAAGGGGTAATAGAATGCTAATAAATAATATATAGATACATATTGATCTCTTCACGCGAAGCACTCCCTCTCGCAAGACGGTAGAGCGATTTTTCCCATTATACATGAGACAAGGTTCGTGTTACTCTTCCGCAGAGCCCGAACGGGAAACGGAGAGATCACGACTCACCCCAGAGTCACAGAGACACGGAGACTGTTTCACCACGATGGTACGAAGACACAAAGCGTCGTTCCTGCATGTTTCCAGCGTCCTTCGGGCCATTGTGTCTGGAATGTTGAAATTCGAATGATTCACAGCCTGTCTTTTTCATCTTGCTTCTTCCTCTGCGCCTCGGCGGTGAAACGGTCTTTGTATCTTGTGTAAAACATTCTCTGTAGCCTGGAATGTTGAAATAACCAGGTGTGTGTCCCAGGTTTTTCAGGTTTTTTAATTCAGGAGGGAAAAATTCGATGAAGGTCGTCATTTCGCGTCCGATTCCGGGAGCTGCCGTCGAGCTGCTCAAACAGGCCGGCCACACCGTCCGGGTGCTCGATGCCCACCGGTCGGATGAAGAGTTCCAGGCCGCCCTGGGAGAAGCCGACGGGGTCATTCCGCTGCTGTCCGACACCCTCGATGCGAGAATCATCAGGCAGTCGGGCCATCTGCGCGCCATCGCGAACTACGCGGTCGGCTTCAACAACGTCGACCTGGTCGCGGCGACCGGTGCCGGCATCGTCGTGACGAACACGCCTGACGTGCTGACCGATGCCACCGCCGACACGGCGCTCATTCTCATTCTGATGACGATGCGCCGCGTGCGCGAATCGGAACAGCTGCTTCGCGACGGCCTCTTCAAGGGCTGGAAACCCGACGTCCAGCTCGGCCTCGACCTTGCCGGTAAAAACCTCGGCATTCTCGGCATGGGCCGTATCGGCCAGGCCGTCGCCCATCGCGCCGAGGCCTTCGGAATGAAGATCATGTATCATACCCGCTCGGGCGGCAAGGCCTCACTGCCGTACCCGCACGTTTCATTCGAAACGCTCCTCGCCGAAAGCGACGTGCTGAGCCTGCACCTGCCGCTGACCGACATGACCCGCCACCTCATCGGCGAGGCCGAACTCAAGCGCATGAAAAAGACGGCCGTGCTCATCAACACCGCCCGCGGCCCGATCGTCGACGAGGCGGCGCTCGCCGCGGCCCTTCACGACGGAACCATCTACGCAGCCGGCCTCGACGTCTACGAACGCGAGCCCGAGGTGCATTCCGACCTGCTCACGGCGGCGAATGCCGTTCTCCTGCCCCACATCGGCTCGCAGACGATCGAAACGCGATCGGCCATGGCCGCAACGGCGGCGCGCGCGCTTGTCGAGGCGCTCGACGGGAAACGCCCCGCGCTCACGGTGAACCCCGCGGTGTTCG
>MWAR01000335.1 GCA_002068715.1 bacterium ADurb.Bin374 | reverse complement strand
GAACCCGCTCATCCATCATTTCGAATACGGCTCCGGGATCCCCGAAACCGTTTTCGACCCCCGCGTCTCGATCAGGGCGGATTCCGATACCCTGCCGGAAATCCATCCGTCGGTCGATCTCACCGGCGATGACGAAGCGCTGCTGCGGGTTTCACGGGAGCGTCTCCTCTCGCTGAACGCGGCGGAGATGCGCGCGATCGCCCGTCACTTCGAGGATGCGGGTGTACTGGCCGAACGTCAGGCTCTTGGGCTTCCGACCCACCCGACGGAATGCGAACTCGAAATCCTCGCGCAAACGTGGTCGGAACACTGCAAGCACAAGGAATTCTCGGCCATCATCCAGTACCGTGACCTCGAAACGGGCCAGTCCCTCACGATCGACTCCCTCTTCAATGCCTTCATCAAGGCGGCCACCCGGCGTATCCAGCTGGATCTGCGGAAGATCGGGGACGACTGGCTCGTGAAGGTGTTCTCCGACAATGCCGGAGCCGTGAAAATCGATGACGACAGGCTTTTCATCTGGAAAGTCGAGACGCACAACTCGCCCTCGGCCCTCGATCCCTACGGCGGCGCCATCACCGGCATCCTCGGCAACAACCGCGACCCGCTCGGAACCGGCATCGGCGGCGCGAGGCTCCTCTTCAACACGAACGTGCTCTGCTTCGCCCCGCCGGACTTCGCGGGCGAGCTTTATCCGGGCCAGCTCCACCCGAGGAAGATCCTCTCCGGGGTCTGCCGCGGCATCGAGGACGGCGGCAACAAGTCAGGCATTCCGACCGTGAACGGCTCGATCGTCTTCGACGACCGTTTCCGCGGCAAGCCCCTCGTCTTCTGCGGAACCGGCGCCGTCATGCCGGCGTTCTACAAGGGGCGGCCCTCCTGGGAAAAGGAGATCGCGCCCGGCGACCTGATCGTGATGGCCGGCGGCCGCGTCGGCAAGGACGGCATTCACGGAGCGACGTTCTCGTCGGCCGAAATCGACGAGAAGTCCCCGCATTCGGCCGTCCAGATCGGCAGCCCCATCATCCAGAAAAGGCTCGCCGACTTCCTGCAGGCCGCGTGCCGTGAAGGTCTCGTGAAATGCTGCACGGACAACGGCGCCGGCGGTCTCTCCTCGTCGATCGGCGAACTGGCGACCATCTCCGGCGGCGCATTCGTCGATCTTGCGGGTATTCCCCTGAAATACGCCGGACTGAAACCGTGGGAGATCTTCCTCTCGGAATCGCAGGAGCGTATGAGCCTCGTGATCGAACCCAGGTATGAAGCCGAGTTGTTCGACCTCGCAAGGCTGCATGAAGTCGAGCTGTCGGTCATCGGCCGCTTCACCGGCGACGGCTTCCTGGACGTCAGATACGACGACCGTCGCATCGCCCGCCTGAGCATGGAGTTCCTCCACCACGGCGTGCCGCGAAAGTCGCTCGTCGCCGAGTGGAAACGCCCTGAGCTTTCCGCGCCGGCCATTCCGCAGAACCCGGACTACGGCCAGATCCTCCTCTCCCTCTTGGGCAGCCCGAACATTCGCTCACGCGAGAGCATCATCCGGCGATACGACCACGAAGTGAAGGGGCTGACGGTCATAAAACCCCTGATGGGCCGCTCCGGCATCGCACCTCAGGATGCCGCGATCATGCGGTTCGATCACGATTCGTTCCAGGGCATCGCAATTTCGAACGGCATCATCCCGCGATACGGAGATATCGACCCCTATGAAATGTCCGCCGGCTCGTTCGACGAGGCCGTCCGGCAGATCATCTCGGTCGGCGGCCGGCTTCCCGGATCTTCCGGCATCAGGAACGGCTTCTGGAGCGTAAACGACAACTTCTGCGTCCCGGACTCGGTCTTCGATGAGACGATGAACCCGGATGGAAAGCTGAAACTGGCGAAACTGGTGCAGATGTGCCAGGCCCTCTACGACATGTCGGTCTTTTTCGGAATCCCGATGACATCCGGCAAAGACAGCATGAAGAATGACTTCCGCTGGAAATCGGTGAAGATCTCGGTTCCGCCGACAGTCCTGTATTCGATGGCCGCGAAGGTCGAGGATGTCCGGAAGACCGTCACGTCCGACTTCAAAGCCGTCGGAGACCTGGTCTACCAGGTCGGCGAAACGTTCGACGAGACCGGCGCGTCGGAGTTTTTGAGGCTGTTCGGCCAGCTCGGCGACCGCGTTCCCAGGGTCAGGAAGGAGACCGCCAAGCAACGATATCTGGCGATGAGCTACGCCATCGCCCGCGGTCTGGTCGAGTCGTGCCACGACCTGTCCGACGGGGGCCTCGCAGTCGGGCTCGCCGAATCCGCCATCGGAAGCGGCCTCGGAGCCGATATCGCGCTTCCGGCACTGCCGCTGCCGCTGACATCCGTTCTTTTCGCGGAATCCCACTCGAGATTCGTCGTCACTGTCAGGTCCGGAAACCGTGATGCGTTCGAACGCCTCCTCGGCCCCGACGCTATCTTCCTGGGAAGCGTGACTTCGGGCGGAAATCTGCACGTCCGGGCTGCGTCGAAGGCAGTGCTGAACCTTCCGCTGGCGGCGCTGACGGAAGCCTGGATCGCCGAAGGGAGCCTGGAATGAGGAACACCGACACCATGAACGAACGGAACGGTCGCGTGAAAGCCCTCGTGGCATGCGGGTTCGGCATCAACTGCGAGGACGAGACGGCGGCCGCCTACCGCATGGCCGGCGCCGAAGCGCAGATCGTTCATCTGAATCAGCTGTTCTCGCGCGACGTCTCGCTGCACAAGTTCGACATCCTGCACCTCCCCGGCGGCTTCTCCTTCGGCGACGACCTCGGCTCGGGCAAGGTGCTGGCCAACAAGCTCAGATACAAGCGCATGCCTGACGGCACGCCGTTCTGGGATGAACTGCTCCGGTTCATTCATAATGGTAATTATATATTTGGCATTTGCAACGGATTCCAGGCGCTGGTCAAGACGGGGCTTCTCCCGAACATCTCGGGCGGATTCGAACAGGAAGTTACGCTAGCGACAAACCTGTCAGGCATCTTCGAGGACCGTTGGTGCCGCATCGTCCGGAATCCCGGCTCCACGAGCCCCTTCCTCGGCGATCTTTCCACCATCGAACTCCCGGTCCGCCATGGGGAAGGCCGCATGATCGCCCGCGATGCCGGCATCCGTGATGCCATCAGACACCTCCGCCTCGACTGCCTTCGGTATTGCGACGAAGCGGGAAAGCCGACGAACCGGTATCCGCTCAATCCGAACGGCTCGGACCTCGACTGCGCCGGCCTCACCGACACGACCGGCCGCATTCTCGGCATCATGCCGCACCCGGAAGCCTTCCTTTCCTTCTGTAACCATCCGGACTGGCCGCGCCTGGCCAGGGAAAACAGGCATTCCCATTCCAAGGACGACGGCCACGGATTGCAGATCTTCCGCACCATCGTGGCGCATATCCATACCTCGAAATGCAAGGAGAGATCGGAGAAGATGTCATGATCAGGATTCGACGGGCACTGATAAGCGTTCACGACAAGACCGGCATCATTCCTTTTGCAAAAGCGCTGAGTTCGTTCGGCTGCGAGATCATCTCCACCGGAGGAACAGGCAGGGTTCTCACGGACGCGGGGTTGAGCGTCACGGATATCTCCACCGTCACGGGAAATCCCGAAGCGTTCGGCGGGCGCATGAAGACCATTTCCTTCCCCATCGGGGCCAGTCTGCTGTTCGATCGCGAACGCGACGCCGTCGAAGCCCATAACCTCGGCATCGATCCGATCGACCTCGTCGTCTGCACGCTGTATCCGTTCGAGCGGGTCTGGAAGCAAAACACTGATTTCGACACGCTCATCGAGAACATCGATATCGGCGGCGTAACCATGATCAGGGCCGCCGCCAAGAACTTCAGA